>JAUXHY010000042.1 GCA_030621275.1 bacterium
TTAATTGTTACAGCTTTATTCCTGATCTTGTGAATTTAATGGAAAAAGAATGGTTAAATATGAATTAGAATTTCCTTATTGCCCAGATCCACCAAATAGCGTTGTACAAATTTTGCACACCCCAATGGACAAGATAAAGCTATAGATTTAAGCGTTTTTAACGATCATAGATATGCATTTTATTATTGGGCTAAATGGAAAAATAAAAGTGATAATAATAAAGATTTGATTTCCTTTGATTGGCATCAAGATTTAATAAGTCCTAATGAGAGTAAAAAGCAAGAGTTGGAGAATTTGGATCTTAAGAATCTAGGTGAAGTAGCATATTTTTCATGGGCGAGATTGAATCCTAATAATGATTCTCATATTTTGGCTGGAGCTTATCTAAATTTGTATAACGATATTTGGATTGTTTGTAAACAAGGAGATTATTGGGAGGATGAAAGTTTTTTAGATTATCGAGGAAATCAACATGTAGTTAGAAAATTTAAATCTTATACAGAACTATATCGTAGAATAATAAAAGAACAAATTGATAGTGTCTTATTAGATATTGACATTGATTACTTCACCATTGAAAACAATACTTTAAATGATAAACAATATTTCACTTATATTAGCAAAGATGAAATTATCACTTTAGTATCTTCAAAAAATGAACTAATGAAATGGGTGTTTAACAGATTATATGGTATTACAATTGCTTTAGAACCTGAGTGTACTGGAGGATTGGCCAAATCATTAGAATTATTTTCAATTATTGAATCAGTTTGGTTTAATGATTCTGTAGGTAAAATGAATATAAAATGGAATCATTTAATAGGGAGTTAATATTATACTAGTGTCATCTCCACAGCAATAGCGTCGGCAAAATTCATTCCTTCTTGAGTTAATTTTATTCGATTATTCTTTTCAATAATCATTTTCGGGAATTTTATTTTAGCTTGGCGTAATTGTTTTTGGAATTGGGTTTTTAAGTGTAAAGGAATTCGCGATATTTCAAAACCTTTAGTCATCCGTAATCCAAAACCAATTATCTCGTTAATTTTTTCAATCTCGGTAATTTCATCAAAAGTTTCAACAGGTGATTTACCATTTTCTAATAGAGTAATATATTCTTCCAAATCGCTGAAATTATTCCACCGTCTTTTTCCATCATAACTATGCGCTGATGGTCCAAAACCTAAATAGAAATTATTTTTCCAATAATGGAGATTATGTAAACATTCTCTGTTTGGCTTTGAATAATTCGATATTTCATATTGCGCGTAATTATTTTTCTGTAAAGTGGAATACGTAATAGCATTAAATTGCTGATGTAGTTCATCAGCAGGCATTTTAACTGTTTTGTTTTGTACCAATGCAAATAATTTTGTATCCTGTTCAACCGTTAAAGAATATGCTGATATATGCTCCGGATTTATTATCGCTAAAGTATTTAAATCATCTAGCCAATCATCCAATGATTGCTCCGGAATATTATATATCAAATCACAATTGATGTTCTCAAAACCGGCATCTCGCGCTGATTGAAATGTTTTAAAAACATCTTCTTTTGAATGGATTCGTGACAAAAATTGCAACAAACTCGATTGGAATGATTGAACTCCAATAGACAATCGATTTATTCCGAGCGAATAAAAATCTTTTAACTTTTCTTTTGGTGCTTCACCGGGATTGGCTTCAATTGTGAATTCGATAATACTACTTAAATCATATCTATTATTTAATGCTTCAATTATTTTTTCTACTTGATGTGCATTAAATAAACTCGGAGTACCACCACCAATAAAAATTGTATCAAAAGTCCAATCGGTTATTTTATTCGAGCATATTTCAATTTCATGGATTAGTGCATTAACAAAATACTCTATTCTCTCGTTTTGACCGGTGACAGAGTAAAAATCACAATAAATGCATTTCGATTTGCAAAAGGGGATGTGAATGTAGATTCCGGCGGTTTTCATAATATAAATTACCAAGAAATATTCAATCTTTAGAATATTCAAAATATGAAAGTAATTTTGCAGTATTAAATAGAGGAATAAATGTTCAATAGATTACTAATAAAACAAATTATATTATTTATAATTATCAGTTCAATTTCCTTTTCTCAAACCGGGAAATTGAACGTCGGATTCGATATCGACGATACAACTTTATACTCCGAGCGCGCCTTTGTTGTTGCACCAAAAACTGAAACCGGTCGAACTGATTATTCCTGGATCAATACTCACGATAAGGAATATTCATTGTTAATTGATCCGGTTATTACGCTTATAAACTATTTCAGGGCAAATGGTCATGAAGTATTTTTCATAACTGCTCGCCCGGGACCCAATGGTGATAGTGTGGCGGTTTTCCTTTCTAAAAATCTAAATTTTGATGTAAAAGTTGATAGTAATTTGTTCTTCTCACCTAAAGAATATGTTAATGGTTTCAAGTACACAACTAAACATTGTGTTATGGAAAAACTTGGAATAGATATCTATTATGGTGATTCAGATACTGATATAATCGCTGCCATTAAAGCCGATGTACATCCCGTACGAATTGTACGAAGTAATGCCTCAATAAAGGAATATAGTGGAAATTATTTTGGTAATACCAATGATGGAGAAAGTTCTGATGCGCCGTTTAAGAAGAAAGATCTCAAATTATTCTATAAAGCTAAAGTTGGAATTTTTGGCGAATCAATTTATCCGATTACTTGGAAACCGTGATATCATAAATTGAAATGGGATTTAACAACTAAGACTAATATTTCTGAGAAGCGCTGTTGATATCGTACTAAAGTGAAAGGTTAAATTACACTCAACACCAAGAGCGGAAGGAATTACCGAATTTTTCAAGAACCTCATGATGATTAATGACAAAATTTGATATATCATCCGAGTGTACCTTTTTAAAGTATGCGCCATCTTGTAATGCATTGTTTATTTCTTCATCAGATATATTAAGTTCAAGATATTCAAAAATCTGTTTAAAATATTCTTGTTTATCTTTTAGGAAATCTTCATAACATAGAGGATAAACTTGAACTTTTGCTAATGTTAATTCTTTCATTAATTTGCGCTTTTGAGCATGGAGATTCTCACATTCCATAATAAATTTGTTAAGTTTTAGGCAATCAACATGAATTTTTCCAATTTGCTCTCTACTGATTTTACCACTTGCCAAATCAAACTGTAAATGGCCACCCTTTCCTGTTCCATCACCGTGATACCTTGACAATCCCCATCTGAGAATATCCTGACGAACGGGAAAAAAAACTACTATGTCATTTCTTTTTAGTAAATCTATAACCATATTTTTATATGACCGAGAAGAGTAAATTTTTAGCAGACCTCTTAATAGCCTATTCCACGTTGGAAATGCTGTAAAATACAGAGGGTTTTCCCTGTAATTGTTAAATCGCATTTTTAGCCCAACAACTCCATCTTTACTGGTTTCTTCAAGAGGCAGTATTGCTGTCTTACAATAAATGTTGTTTAATTTTTGGAAATTAATTAATTCCTTGTTATAAATGATATCTAGGCACTTCTCGAGATTTTTTAGAGACATTGATCCACAGTTGTGCTTATCAAAAGGCTCCCAACCACTATTATTAACTTGGTGAAAAACAGAAATTTGGTTAAAATTGTTTAATAATCGTACAAGAGGACTCGTGCCTTCTTTCCCATCAAATATAATAATAAAATTACGCATATTCTTTTTCCCTTATTTATTAAATCATTAGTTTCAGTATCACTTACAATTGAAATAAATATAATACTATTCCCTACTTTATTTTAATACGGTTGTAAAATTAATTTCAATCAGTTTTTAAATATCGTTACTAATTATGCATATATTATGATATTTATGGTGAATCGATTTATCTGATTGAGTGGAAACCTTGACACTACAAACTGAGATATCACTTAATAAATACTTTTTGTTTCCAAAAGATATAACTACTTCCTAGCAGAGCTATGCCAATGCTAATATCTAGTAAGGCCACACTGATTAGCATAGCGTAATTATTTTGAGCCAGCTTGGAAAACATTGTACCGACTAATATCATAAATGTTAAGGCTACAAAGAACTCTGGACTGAAAAACTGCCATATTCTTGGTTGGACTATGGTGGCTATTCTGTCTAGATTTTTTTGACAACTCTTATTGAAAATAAATCTTGCCTTCAAACTGCCAAGTAACATTCCGAGAACAGCAACTTGCCAAGGCCAACCCTCCTCTGGTTTTAACACATCTGCTTCAATCAGCAGACTTGCACCATTAAGCAATAGTATAATACTCCCAATATACCATAAGAGAGCTGCTAAGATTTTGAGACTATGATGGGAAACGGCAAATTGTTGTAATTTATCTTTCATACAAATTAATTGAATATACTATTCATTTTTGCTTTATTATAATTATTGTTTTTTATTCAATTCAATTAATTTTAAAATGCTTAAGAAATAAAACGAGTTTTGATATAAAGAAAGCACAGCCACAATTGTCTCTTAAAATAAATAAACCGCGGGGTATCCCGCAGTTTATTTATCAATATAATTTATAAAATTGATTTTGGATTAATTCATATAGCAGAGCCGGCTACTGTTAAATACCTAATCAATCACCATAGTATATTTGAGCTCCTCCAGCTGCACCAGAATCCTCTTTTTGAATAGTAACCTGCACCCAATTTGCACCCTTTTCATACCATACGCCCCAGACAAATTCAGTTGTCTGATCCTCATCAAAAACCCATCCGGCATTGTTTAGAGCTGTTTTGTAGCCATTGAATGCGGTTTCAGGATTTGTTACATTGTGGAATGTTGCTGCTTGAAACACACCATCGGGACAGAGAATTGAAAATGGGTCTCCATATTCAAACTCTGGTAAATTGTCCGGCCAACAGGACATATCAATATCATTAGAATTGTTATCATTGTCGTTATCATTATCCTTATCACAACCTGCAAAAATGCCGATGCTGAGTATAAGTAAAAGAATCAAACCGGATTTATAAAACGCATGTTTCATGTGTAGTCTCCATTGTTAAATTTTAAAATTCAAAGAATTTTCGTGTATAACTTATAATCAAGATACAAAATATGTTACCCAATTAATTAAATATACTGCCATTCTCCCCTATATATTAATACAATTGTAGAATTGACTTCAAAGAAAAAAAAGGATAATGGGATATGACAGTATTAGATAATTAATTCACTTCAATCAATTTAAAAATGTCCACAGGAATAAAACAAACCTCACGATAAAACTAATAAATGCATTTTGGATGAATCAATTTTTCCGATTAAATAGAAACTATGTTCTTGTTGATTAAAATGGGATTTACTAGTTCCTTAACAAACTTTGGTTCACTTAATAGACTTTACGATTATTTTCACCAATCAAAGTATTCAAGCGTGCCGGTGTGTTTATCATCTGGAAGAAGTTGTTGTTGATTTGAACCATCAGGATCCATCAATATTAATCTATGATCGCCGCCGATTATTTGATTACTATTATTAATAATCCAATCTATCATGCCAAATAGTATATGGCTTGCATTGGCTGAGTAAAGGGTGACTCCCCAACCCGCATTACTGTTATTAGTTAGTCTCTCAACATTTCTGTTTAGGTCAACTCGATGGACATTCCAGGGAGTGAGTTCTTCCCAGTCTTCCGCGAAGTTGGCTACGTCGTGCCAAACTCTGCTGCCTTCAAACCTGGTGAAAAGAATTTGGTTACTGTTGGGACTCCAACTTGGATCATGATCGGACTGCCAACCACTGGTTGTCGTCAACCTTTGCGGGTTAGAACCGTCACTGTTCATGATGTAAATTTCTTCTCGTCCGCTGAGTTCAGTATTGCGTGTTGATTTAAATACAATCTTTGTTCCGTCCGGTGACCACTCTGGGTCATTGTCTTCCCAAGGAGTATCAGTTAATTGTGTTAGTGCAGTTCCATCAATATTCATCACATAGATATCTGCTGTACCGGAAGGATTTTCTTGCGCATCTCTGAAAGAACCAAATACAATTTTGTCATTATCTGGAGACCAATCGGGGTGGGCATCAATAACATTATTATCGGTGAGTTGGGTTTCTTCTCCTGTATCCAAATCAAGGATATATATCTCCCAAGTAAGCTGATTACTTTCATCGCCTGCGTTGAAAGCCATTTTCTTACCATTGAAGGAGATGGCGGGATTATTTTCATGGCGGTTATTATTAGTCAGTCTGGTTATCTCACCATCTTTATCTAACAAGTATAATTCACCTTCAGGTGAGTCCGCTTTAGACATAAAAACGATTTTTTCATTAGGTTGCTCTTTCCACAATGCATAAGGATCTTCTTCATTGATGTCACAAGAGATTCCTAAGATAGCAAACACTAATACTACAGATAAGCATACAATTTTATTTCGCGTAGAGTAAATCATATCAATTATTAAAATATACTTCCATTTTTTACTGTATATTAATACAGTTATCAATTCACTTCAATAAGTTTAAAAATGCCGATAGTAATAAAACAAATATTATTACCAAGTAAATAATGGTGTATTTGGTGAATAAGATTATCCGATTAAGTGGAAACCGGATTGGTTAAAAAATAAATGATTTATAAACTATTGCGTATCGTCAGCTACTTATTATCGTGAAAAAACGCCTTATTAAGTGATAAAAATTCTTGTACTTCATTAATGATCCTTGATTTATGACCTGTTTTATAATAAACATAAGCTGTAATGGAAACGAATAAAGCACCTGCTGTATCTATAATTAAGTCCCACATAGTATCAACCAATCCGCTTTTTTGCATGTTTGCACCAAAGATACTGTCAGCAACGAATTCGTATATTTCCCATAGTGTACCAATTGAAACGGCAAATGAAAAAGAGAAAATGCAAATAAATTTCGGATTTAAGCTCATGTCTATTTTTTCATTGTGATTTAAAATCCATATTAATAGTAAACCTAAAATCCCTAATAAGACAGCAGATATTCCATGCAATACAATATCCCACCACCAAAATCGATAATAAAAGTTATAAGTGCTTCCTAAAAATAATGATGCAAATATAAATAAAATGGCTGCCAATTCGAATTCGGTAGGTAAAATCAATTTATAATGTTTTGCAAAAACTGTTGGAAGGGCAGAAAAAATAATAATGAAAATAATAAATATAACATTCATCAAATTGGCTGCTATAATTGATGAAACCAAACCGATTGCTAATATGATTTGCATAGACAATTTAACATATTTTTGAGTTTTTGTCATTTTGGGAATATTGATTGTGTCCATTTTATTTTTATCTAAATTTATCATAATTACGAAATAGAAAATTAGAGTATATTACCTATAAGTTAAGTAAAAATTAGTTTAATCTATATAACTATAAATCGGAATTTTTTATAATTGAAGGCAATTATTGTAAAACAAATATTAAAAAGCGAATAAAGGTGTTTTTGGTGAATCAGTTTACCCGATTAAGTACCCTTGTAGATTGAGATATGGAATAAAATAACCCGCCTGAAAGATTAGGGTAGAGGTAACTCTATAATTATTTATTGGGCTTTTCTATGCTTGTTCTCTGCAGTACTTATTCCGAAGAGTCACAGCAAGTTCCAGCATTATTTTAGGATTAGGTGCTTCCGGTGGCAAAGGAGTGATGGTTTTGATCCATTGGATTGTATCACCAATCCGTATCGTGGCGTCGGTGTTACGAGCATCAGTTTCGATTGCCATGCGAGTTCTAAGAGACATGATAATGCCATATCGAAGTTGTTCGTCATCATCTGTAAGGCAATCCGACGCAAGTTGATCAATCATTTTATTTTGTAGGTGTGAATGCATCGGTGAGGGAGCCTCGCCAAAAAGTTGGTTGCTAACAGCCGCTGCAATGAGTTTTGCCTTTTCTTCTTTGTGATTATACTTGAGCTGCGCCAGTAATTTTTCGCAACACGCGAGCTTAATATGATCCACATAGTTGTTCATGCGCTTGAATATCCTCTTTTTCATAAA
>JAUXHY010000272.1 GCA_030621275.1 bacterium
CTTCGATATATAAATTATTCTCAATTGCAAGCGATGCTTGATTTGCAACCGTCGCTAACAAAGTAATGTCTTCTGGTTGAAAATATTTATTATTCTTGTCACTTATCAAAATTAGAAGAGCATATAATCGTGCCTGCCTTTTTACAGGAATAACAAGATCTATATTCGAATGTAATTGTTGAAATTCATCAGAAATTCTTGTTTCTTTGATACTATTATTTGCCAAAAGAATCCTAAGCTGTTCATCAGAAAATGTGATAGTATCCCACTTTATATAATCCGGCGTTGAAAAATAATGTCTTCCGGTTTTATTATTTTTTATCTCAACAACACCAGTAAATCTGGGACCTAAAGCACTTTGAATCATCGTAACTAATTGATTATATAATTTTGAATTATTTCTGATGAAAATAAGGTCTTCAGAAAATCGATGCAGTACACGTCGGTATTCAAATCTTTTAATATTTACTTGTCGTAATTTTTCCATAAATCCAGTAATAAATAAAAATATCGCTAACATTACAATGATTTGTACTCCCAAAGTTTCTGAGAATGGACGGTCACGCATCCCTGACCAAAATATATATAAAATTGATAGAATTATTACTAAAAACATTGCGGTCTGCTTAGATTTCCAAAAATATCTCTTAATTGCAATAGCGGTAAAAAGACCAATTAAAATGATTAATAATAATATTAATCCAAAATTGATTAAAAAAGAAGGCTGCCGAACAATAAATCCAATATTTTGCTGGGCACGTTTGCTAAATTTTACTAATCCACTAACCTCCTCAATCTTGATATTCTGATTAGGAATTATATTATTTAATATGATTTCTCTTCCCGACGGGAAAAGCACTCTAAGAGAATACGTTTTATTTAATTTAACTCCGAAATGAGCATTTAATTCACTAGCAGATAGATAACCAGAGCTACTAGTAATTTCTCTAAATCCTATTAATCTGTTACTATCAACAGAATCAGCTTCCTCAAATAGCCATACTTTGGTACCTATTGCATCACGGTTACTATAAATTCCTTCAAACTTAAATCTAAGAAAATTATTATTCTCCAAAGGATTTATATATAATTTGCTATAAGAATCTTTATTTGATACAAATAAATCTAAGTCTCCATCATTATCCAAATCCGCCACGGCCGCACCTGTACTGTAATTAGCATCAGGATATTCGTAATTCTCAACTTTTTGTTTGTAGGCTAGTTGAAATTTCATATTCCCTTGGTTAAGGAATAATAGATTCGGTCCAATATTTGTGAAAAATATATCAAGTAAGCCATCATTATTGAAATCAGCAATATTGCCGGAATAAGATGGATAATTATTGATTAGTGATGAATTATCGGTTACATCGGTAAAACCGATATTAGTTTTCGTAGAATCATAATCGTTACGATACAATTTACTGAATTTATTACGATCGGTTACCAAAATATCTAAATCACCATCATTATCCAAATCACCAAAGGTAACGCCATTTGAATTTAATGAATCTGTTAAATGCGTGATTAATAACGGTGTTTTCTCAAAATAATTCCCGCTATTATTTATAAACAACATGTCTGGTTCAAACCAATTACAAATGTACAAATCAGGGTAACCATCAGCGTTCAAATCGCCAAAAGCGACACCTTGACTAATATGATGACCGTCCAAACCAAAATCATCTGCTAATTCTATAAATACTTCCGGTTTTGATTGAACATACAAATGATTTTTACCATGTTCATCAGTAATAAATAAATCCAAATCACCGTCAACATCTATATCAGCCCATATTCCCGCATTGCCGCTGATAGGGTATTCTATACCAACATCTTCAGTTATATTACTAAAATCAAATACTTTTTGTTGTTTATAAAGTGTAGTTGTTACACCCCAACCGGTAGTTAATACATCTTGCAAACCATCATTATTGTAATCAATGACGCCGGCACCCAATTCTAAATTCTGTAATCTGTGAGGCACCAAATTTCCTCCTAAACCAGTTTGGATTGTTTGATCCCTAAAAGATAAACCATGACCACGATTTATCAACAATCGATTTAATTCACGGAAACGGGTTATATACAAATCAGGTAATCCGTCATAATTAATATCACGAAATGCGACACCATATGCATCATCAAACTCCGGAATAATGGATATATCTCCGTCTTCTCCATTAAACATTTTATGCACCCAACTAGTATCAACTACACCTGCAAATAATACATTAGTAATTATAATAAATAGTAATCCTACAGTCTGATTTCTAATAAACTTCATTAAAAGTAATATTTTGTTCTAAATACTCTATTGATAATGGTATATGGGATATTTAACGGGATAATTTAATGCGAAGAATGTATTACTCGTTTAATTTTTCAATTATAAAACAAAAAAGACTCCACTTTTATGGAGTCTTTTAATTCATACCTATGGTATGTTATTGTTTTTTTGTTAGTTGGTAAGAATTTTTATTTTATAAATTAAGTAAAAGTGTGTAATCATCCTGACTAATTTTATTATAAACTATTGTAGCACCAGTCGGTAGATACGTCCATTTCCCCGACTTATT
>JAUXHY010000084.1 GCA_030621275.1 bacterium
ATCTTAATTGAACAAATGGATTATATCAATGACGTAACCGTACCAAGAATCGTAAGATCATTGGATTTATATAATTCCGATGATTCATTTGTGTATTGTGAATTGCAACAAGATGAAA
The DNA here is from genome assembly GCA_030621275.1 of bacterium. GTDB lineage: Bacteria > Fidelibacterota > Marinisomatia > Marinisomatales > JAHJCW01 > JAHJCW01. Next base: position 119 of record JAUXHY010000084.1, read on the forward strand.
CATCCAAAGTATCAACTAAATCAAAAACATTGATTAATAAATTCTACGCGCTTTAAGAAGTGAAATACCAAGATATTCTAAAAATAGCTTTAACAAAGGAAGATATCATTGAAGCTATCGCAAAAGCCCAAAAGCAAAATTTCATTGATAATTTGAGAGATAGACATATCAATGTTCAATTCGATAGTAAATTAAGAGGTTATATTGGGGAGATTGCTCTAAAAAAGTGGTTCCTTGAAAATAATATCAAAATCACCACAACAAATTATTTTGAAGAAGACATTGGAATTGATGTTGATTTTGAATATAAAGGACTGGATTTAGAGCTTAAAACTTCCTTAATCCCCGATGCCGATAAAACATTGCAAAATGTATTCAATAAACGTGATATAAAACTTATCAGGCGTACTCGCAAAATTGAAGAATTAAAAAGTGATATTCATATTCAAATATATTATGATCAGCTCACAAATAAGAAAGATCAGTGGCTGCAGAAACAAGATATCGACTTAAGTTCAACTGATTTGGAATATTTATATGATGCGTTTTTGGCTAAAGTATATATTACAAAGACATATCTCGTCGGGTGGATCGATAGAGATACTTTAACAGAAAGAATGAACAAATTAAAAGGTTATGAAAAATCATGGAGACATGCTCGCCGCCGATTTTGGGTATGCAAATTAAGGGATTGTTTTTCACCTATGTCTCTAATAAAATATCTAAATGACAAATAAAAATTTATAAAAAGTCATATTACATAGATTCAAATAGAGTTTATTATAAACAAAAAACCCTGTATAAACGGGGTTTTTTCTAAAACTATAAAATTTTAAATTTCCTGAAGTTCTTTTTCCTTGTCTTCCTGATGTTTATTCAATATTTCTATGTGGTCATCAGTTAGTGTTTGTATTTCAGCTTCAGCATCATGAATTAGATCTTCAGATATATTTTTTTCATCACCAATTTGTTTGATTTGATGAATTGCATCACGACGTACATTTCTAATAGATACTCTACCGTCTTCAATTAATTCGTGAACATACTTAATGAGTTCTCCCCTACGTTCTTCAGAAAGCGGCGGGACAGGTACATTAACAACCACACCATTATTATTGGGTGTCAATCCAAGATTATTTTCCATAATTGCTTTTTCAATTAACGGAATTAACGTCTTTTCATACGGCTGAATTACTATTAATCTCGCTTGAGGAACAGAAATATTTGATACTTGATTTAGAGGTGTTGCAACACCGTAATAATCAAGAGAAATGGAATTGAATATATCAGGGTTCGCTCGTCCTGTTCTCACTTTAGCTAATTCCGAATCAGCATGTGAAATAGCTTGAACCATACGTTGTTTGGTATCTAATTGAATATCTTTTAACATATTTACTCCGACACTAAGGTGCCAATATTACTACCCAATATTATTTGTTTCAAGTCTCCAGTATTATTGATGTTAAATACTTTAATCGGTAATGAATTCTCGAGACAGAGAGTTATTGCGGTCATATCCATAACTCGTAAATCGTCTTTGAGCACTTTCTTATAAGTAATTTTATTATATTTTTTCGCCTCTCGATGTTTTACCGGATCCATGTCATATATACCATCAACTTTAGTTCCCTTTAGCACGATTTCAGCACCCAATTCGGTAGCCCGCAAAGCTGCTGCTGTGTCTGTACTAAAATATGGATTTCCGGTACCACCGGCAATAATAACAATCCGTCCTTTTTCAAGATGTCTAATCGCTCTGCGACGGATATACGGTTCGGAGATTTTATTAACTGATATTGCGGACAGGGTACGTGTGTCACAATCAATTTTTTCTAAAGCATCTTGCATGGCAATAGAATTCATAATAGTCGCCAACATTCCCAAGTAATCTCCGGTAACACGATCCATTCCTTGGTCTGCTGCATTAATACCGCGGAAAATATTTCCAGCGCCGATAACAACTCCGATGCTTACTCCAAGATCATAAACTGATTTGATTTCTTGCGCTAAAATTGATGCACGATTTGGGTCAATACCAAAACCCTGTTTACCGGCGAGTACTTCCCCGCTTAGTTTTAGCAGGACCCGCTTGTAAACAGGGTTTGACATTTTAATAATTATTTTTTAATCTGTTTCGCCAACCGCAAATCGTGAGTAACGGTTGAGAGTAATATTTTCGCCTAAAGTGGCAATTGTTTCGGTTACTAAATCTTTGATTTTCTTATCAGAATCTTTTATATATACCTGTTCCATTAGACAGCTTTCTTGAAAATATTTGTTTAATTTTCCCTCAACAATTTTCTCAACAACATTGTCAGGTTTTCCGGTTGCTTTTGCCTGTTCAGTATAAATATCTTTTTCACGGCTTATTATATTTTCAGCAACATTCTCACGATTGATAGAAATCGGATTTGTTGCAGCGATTTGCATTGAGATATTCCTGGCTAAATCAATAAATCCGTCAGTTTTTGCCACAAAATCTGTTTCACATCCAATATCAAGTAAAACTCCTAATCTTCCTCCATGATGAATATATGAATATATCAATCCTTCTTTTGCAGATCTCGAGCTTTTCTTAGCAGCTTTTGCTGCCCCGGATTTTCTAAGGTTATCAATTGCTTTCTCAATATCACCATTTGCTTCAATTAAAGCTTTTTTACAGTCCATCATTCCGGTGCCAGTTTTTTCACGCAGTTCTTTTACTCTTTTAGCGTCGATATTCATTTCTTTTCAGATTCCTTTGTGGTCTTTTTTGCTGTAGCCTTTTTTGTGACTTTTTTAGTAGTAGAAACCTTGGCTTTAGCCACTACTTTAGCAACAGGTTTCTTTGCTGCGGTTTTCGGTTTAGCTTTCGTCGCAGATTTTTTCTCTACTATTTTTTCTACTTTGGGTTTTTCAACTACATCCACTTTTTGCGGTTTTTCATCAGTTTTAGCTGATTTTTCCACTTTTTCCGTACTTTTATTTTCTTCTACTACCTTAACTTCTTTCTTAACAGCATCTTCCTTTGCCTTCGCGTCACTTGTATCTTTGGATTTGGTAGTAATGCTCTCTGTGGGTTGTTGTGTATCGGAAATATCTTCGGCTGTTACAGCACTGTCATCTTTCACTTCCGCAATTGCATCAACGATCGCTGATATGATTAATTGTATTGTCCTGATTGAGTCATCATTTGCAGGAATTGGATAATCTACAATTCGCGGATCACAGTTTGTATCAACAATCGCGATTACAGGGATTTCCAACCTAATGGCTTCTAGGAGTGCAGTTACTTCTCTATCTACATCAACAATTACAACTGCATCCGGTAAACGCCTCATGTCTTTAATGCCACGATGCTGATCTGACAACTTAAGTCGCTCACGGTTCAACATTTGAATTTCTTTTTTCGTCAGATTTTCATAAATACTGGAGCCTTCTTTTTCAAGTGCTTTTAATCTTTTAATACTTTTTTTAATCGTTGAAAAATTTGTTAGAGTTCCACCTAACCATCGCTCTACGATATAAAACATTCCACATCTATCAGCTTCTTGTTGTACAATATCTTTTGCTTGTTTCTTCGTTCCTACGAAAAGAATCTCACCATTCTTACCTACAATTTTCTTAACAAATTCAATCGCAGTATTTAGGTGTTTTACTGTTTCTTCAAGATTGATGATGTGCACGCCATTACGTTCCATTAAAACATAAGGTTCGTAATTAGGATGCCATTTGCGAGTTACGTGACCAAAATGTGCTCCGGAACCTAGTAAATCTTTAAAACTAACTTGTTCTGCCATATTATCTCTTTGAATATTGGTAACGCTTACGTGCGCCCGGTTGTCCATATTTCTTACGTTCAACTTTGCGCGCATCACGAGTTAAAAAACCTGCTTGTCGCAGAGGTGTACGAAAATCTTCATTAATTTGTAATAATGCACGAGCGATACCTAACCGTATAGCTCCTGCTTGACCTGTTAATCCACCACCCATGACATTTATCTTGATATCATATCCATCAATATCTCCGATTGCTTCTAATGGCTGGCGAACAATAGTCGCTAAAGTCGGGCGACCAAGGTAATCTTCAAATGGTCTATTATTTATTAAAATATTACCTTTACCAGAACTTAGATATACGCGTGCTATAGATCTTTTACGTCTACCTGTTCCTTGGAATACTGCTTGCGTCATTTAATGTCCACTACTTTAGATTGTTGTGCATCGTGAGGATGATCTGTTCCTACATAAACTCGAAGATGACCTAAAATTTGTCGTCCCAGTTTATTGTGTGGTAACATTCCTTTCACGGCATTTGTTACAATTCTTTCCGGATGTGTGGATTTCAAATGTTTATATGATGACGTTTTTGCTCCACCGGGATAACCTGAATGTCTAAAATATTCTTTCTGTTCCTCTTTTGCACCGGAAACTCTAATTTTTTCTGCATTTATAACCACAACACAATCTCCCATATCCATGTGAGGGGTAAAATGTGGTTTATGTTTTCCACGCAGTAATTGTGCTATTTGACTGGCAAACCTACCAAGGGTTTTACCTTCGGCATCAGCTATCCACCAATCGTGCTGAATTTCAGATTCTTTAATTGTTGTTGTTTTCATAGTTTTTGTTTCGATAAAAGCCAAGAAAACTATACTATTTTGTACAAGATAGTCAATGAAATTATTAGGGTATTTTTTTATAGATAATCTAAAATAATCATTGGAATATTATTTCAAATTTTAGCTATTAGCCCCTTAACAATTGTATATTTAATTTGACCAAACAACTGTTCACCAATAAATGGGGAATTTATTGATCTTGAATAAATATCATCTTTTGTGAAAACCCAACTTTTCTTCGGATCAATTACGGTTATTTCAGCTACGGTTCCTTTAGCAAATAAATCTTGTTCAAATCCCATTATCTTGCGTGGTTTCGTCGTCAATAAATCAATTAACGATTCGATTTTCATTCCACCCTGTTTAACAACAACTTTACTGACAGCTCCAAAACAACTCTCTAATCCGATCATTCCGAATGGAGCTAAATCAAATGGTGCTTCTTTTTCTTCAATTGTGTGTGGAGCATGATCGGTTACAATGCAGTCGATAGTTCCGTCGCTTAAAGCGGCGATTAATGCTTTTCTGTCATATTCGGTTCGAATTGGAGGTGCAACTTTCAAATTTGTATTATAGGTTGTCAGCGCCTCATCATTGAAATATAAATGATGAGGTGTAACCTCCGCTGTCACTTTTGAAAATGCAGATTTAAACTCATTGATTGCCTCAACACTTTTCTTAGTACTTACGTGCGGAATATGGAGAGTTGAATTAGTAGATTGAGCTATTTGCAAATCACGTTGCACCATTGATGATTCAGCAATATCGGGATTACCGGATAAACCCAATCTAGTCGAAACTTCACTTTCATTCATTACACCATCATTTCTGAGTGGGATATCTTCAGCGTGATTAATAATCGGCACATTAATCATTCCTGCATACTCCAAAACCAATCGCATAACATAGGCGTTTTGCAGTGGTACACCATCATCGCTAAAAGCGACCGCACCTTCGGATTTCATCGCGCCCATTTCTGTGATCTCTTTTCCTTGCTGACCTTTCGTGATTGCGCCAATCGGATGGATATAAATCGGTGTTTCCTCTGCTTTTTCTACGATAAATCGAATAGATTCAGGATCATCAAGCGGTGGATTTGTATTTGGCATTACACAAACTCTTGTGAAACCGCCCGCCAATGCAGCTTTTGCACCGGTTTGCAATGTTTCTTTGTCCTCCCTGCCCGGTTCCCGAAAATGGGTATGAATATCACAAAATCCATGAGTGATGATCAAATTAGTACAATCAATAATTTCTGCTCCTTTGGGAGCTTTAATATCGCCTATTCCATTTATTTTTCCATTCGTAATAAGGATATTTCCTTTTATACTTTTC
>JAUXHY010000096.1 GCA_030621275.1 bacterium
TTTGCGGTTTTTTGCCATAAGCCCATCGGTTTCACGCGCTTATAAAAATTGTTTAAAATATTCTGTTTAGTCCGCGGGGTAATAAAGGTAACCAGAACCGCTGCCAGAGTAGAAATCAGTGCCATACTGCCCAGACGGATCCATTCCACATCGGTAACCACTAAAAGTATAGGCGCTACAATAAGCGATGCCGCCATAGCCGCCAATTCGGAATACAAATTGATACGTTCCCACAGCCAGCGCAGCACCAGCACCGAGCCCATTCCCGCCCCAAACAATAACGAGATGAACCAAGCGGTTTGAATGGACCCCAAATTGGCCATAATAATTAATGCGATGACAATTATTAAAATATTGGACAGACGGGCGGTAATGACAAGTTCGTGGCTTTTGGGCTTGCGTTTAAGCCAGTGTTCGCAAACCAGTCGTTTGTAAACATCATTACTCCAATAGCTGGCTCCCCAGTTCAAATGCGTATCCAGAGTGGAAGCCAGCGCAGCTAACAAACCAGTGAGCATTAAACCGCGAATACCAGGTGGTAACAGGTCATTAATACCAGTAATAAAAGTGATTTCTCGGGAAGCTGCAAAAGTTTCGCCACTCATTGCTGTTTGAGCGAATGGATACACAACCATTAAGCCAACGCCGATAATCAACCAGATAATACTGCGCAGAAAAATTTGCATCCAGGAAAAAAGAACCGCCGCAACACGCGCGTCTTTATCGGTGGCACATGCCATTGAACGCTGGGCAAGATAACCGGTACCATCGCTATTCATCTGAAAAAACCATTGTAAACCGATAATAACCAGAAAAGGTAGTAGCAATTCGCCTCCGCTAGGACTGAATGATAACATTTTACTCGCTAACTCCTCTCCGTAAAGCACTTGTATTTTTTCCAGTAATTGGCCCCAACCGCCGGCATAATCCACCACATAATAAGCATAAATGATTGTACCAATCATAGCAATACCAAACTGCATTACGTCCGTAGCTATAATGCTTCGTAAGCCCCCAGTTGTGGAATACAATGCGGTAAAACCCAGGATAACCAGGATACTAATAATGTTATTAGTAGTAACAATGGTCGGGTCAATGGCGCCGCCTCCGCTACCCAGTGATAATCCCAGGGCATTGGTAATACTTAAGAATGGATTATAAAGCAAGGTCGGCAGCCATTGATCCCAGGGTAAAAATACTTCGGCGATACGCATTGCGGCCACCAGCACCATTGCCATCACAATGCAGTTGATTACAGTTCCATAATATACGGCTTTTAGTACGCGTAATGGTAAAACAGCTTTACCACTGTATCGAACTTCTGTAAACTCGGCGTCTGTTAAAATGCCCGCTCTTCTCCAGCCCGCAGCAAAGATAAAGCCCATCATTAAAAAGGCAATACCGTAAATCCAAAGACGCCATACGAGGAAAACACCGCCGGTAGCGATTAAGCCGGTCACTAAAAGTGGAGTATCCGCTGCAAACTGTGTGGCGGCCATACTCAATCCCACACGCCAGCCTTTCAGTGTTTTTCCGGCAAGAAAATATTCCTGCAAACTTTCGGAGGCTTTTTTCCGGGCGCGGAAACCGGAAGTGATTGCATAAATGATGAACAATAAGACGATGACTAAATCAATCATAACTTTCCTTCAAATATGTATTCTAATTTAGTAAAAACTGCCCTGAACGATTTGTTAAATTCCATAATTGTATATTGTAGTTTATGATATAACGTTCGGCCAGTAACGAGCCGTTTTTGATAGTGTATGAAATTTAAAATAAACGGGGCCGGGCAACGACCCCGTTTATTTTAATCACATATTATAAAACTGATGATCTAACATGCAATATGGTATTCTCGTATTTCCTTATGTTTAGAAATCCTGTGTGACTGAGAATTTAATTGATCGGCCAAAAAGTGGACGACCATTAGCAGCTGCAGGGTCGCGCGGATCGCCTTCAGTTAAACCTTCACAATCTGTTAAATTATCAACATGAATGCCAAAGGACAAACCACTAGAAGTTGATATTACAGCTCCTGCGTCTATTTTTGTATAGCCATCCAACTGGAATACATTTTGTACAGAATCCCATCGCTTTCCACACATCCGTGCAGCACCGTAGATGTTAGCATTGTAATCTCCGAAATAAAGATTATAACTTGGTGCAATTCTGAGTTGTAGGTCAGGCTGACGCCAGATCGAATTTCCTACGACGGTGTCATCAACATCACTGTCTACAATTTCTCCCTTCTGATACGTTCCCACAGCCCGTAAAGTAAAGTTATTAAAGGATAACGCACCATCGAGTTCAACACCCATTGTTTGTGTGCTGAGTAATTCAGCTTCTCTTATGGAGCCAACACCGCCTTCAATTACATCAACACCATTGAAGAAGCCGGTAGCAAACAGACTGAAAAGCTTTGTGTCATATTTAATACCCATTTCATATTGTGTAAATGCATTGGCTTCGAGATTACCGTCTTCATCAAAACTGTATTTGTTTTCCCTAATCAAGTCAAAGTTTGGGAATAGGTAACTGTCAGAGTAGCGCACAAAGACACCAATATCTTTGTTTATATCGTAGTTAACAGCTGCTGTAATTGCAAAGTCTTCTCCGCTAAGCGACTCCGCCATGTCGGTTTTACCATCAGGAAGTGCCCCATGATCGAGCGCGTATTCAAGATCAAACCATTCGTAGCGAGCTCCAAGATCAATTCGCAAGGCAGGCATGATCTGCCAGGAATCTGCTCCATAGACTGCAAATACACGGGCATCGCCGCCATATTGAAGTCCGTAATTCCAAGAACCTCCACCTCCATGGGCAGCAAGACTATCGGCTGTAATTCCTTCTTCCAATAAATCTCCATTTGCAACATTATGAATCGGTACATGGTTACCCAGTGTCCAAAAATCTTTAGAAGTCCAACGCGCCTGATACAAACCCATAGTAATGTTGTGATCGTTCCAGACTTTATTCAAACTGATGTCGTTGTTAAGCGATTCTAAATTTTTCATAACGACCCAATAACCATAGTTCTGAATATACTCTGAACCACTAAGTGTCTCGCCACCTCTTGTTTGTACGGTAGCAAGGCCAAGATCAGATACTTTAATTGGATTACCATTCGGTACAAAACCAAATGTGTTTGCATCTCCAGATGTATAGGTAAGAACGTCACTGACCATCCAACCTGCTCCTAGATCGAAGTTGAAGTTCAACCCGCTGACGCTACCTTTCCAGCCACGTCCTTGGGAGAAATCAAACTTAGCACTATCGCCTTGTGTATTGATCTGAAGTGTACGAAAACGGTTCGCATTACCCAGTGGAGAGAATGTGCCGAGATCATTACCGGTCTCAAGCGCCATCGGTAGAACCCATTGACCGTAATCATCGGTAACCCGTGTAAAAGCATTTACTATTCCACCTTCGAATATTTTGGTTAGTTGCATAGTGAACTGCTTCCCATTCTCAGCATTGAATTGTGTACTTCGAATACCGGGAGATGTGTGTACGTAACCACCTGCCATATAATATAAGCCATCCGTTATTTTGCCACTCAGGAAACCATCGATTCGCTGAAGGTTATAGTCAGATGTTTCATACTTTACACGACCTTTGCTTATTTCACCACCTTTTTTCAGATTAAAATTTACAGTCAGACCAGGTTCACCATTTGAAAAAACAGCACTTGGGCCTCCACGCAAAGCTTCTGTGGATTCAATAGTTTCATCAATGCGGAAGATTGTACTCTGTTCAAAGAAAGAAAGAGTCTCTACGCCATAAATTGGTCCACCATTAACAGACATTGTCACGAATGGTGCATCACCACCGGATGGCAAACCGCGCACCATAATATTAGCACCTGCAATACCGCCTGTGCTTTCAGACCAAACACCAGGTACTAACTCCAACAGATTTGCTGTACTGCTTGGTGAAAACCGTCTAATTTCAGCCTCATCCATTGTATTAATAGCAAAACTGGCATCCTTTTTACGCATTCCTATACCACCGGGTGTACCTGAAACTATCAATGCATTCATATTCAGAACGTCCGTGTCTAAAATGAAGCTGGTTGTTGTAATACCTTTCGTAATAACAATAGTATCGTGTCCAGCTTTATACCCAATAGCGCTGGCTGTTATTGTGTAATTACCTTCTGGAACATTTAAGATAGTGTAGTTACCATTGATATCAGTAGCTGCACCAAAAGTTGTTCCCTCAATATACACATTGACACCCGGTAACGCTGAGCCATCATTGGCTGTTACGGTGCCTTCAATTGTTCCTTGTGCCATTCCGATTATCGGAATTAGGCAAATAAAAATAATAACAAGGATTGTTGTTGTGATTTTCATTATTTCCTCTTTAGTAGTTACTCATTTTTTTGAAAGAAAGACGTAATTGAATTAATTGTCATTTCTATGTGGGAATATTTTAAAACAAAAACAATAAAAAAGCAATTTTTAAATTGGCATATAGTGGAATAAATATATTTATATTTGCAATATGCAACAATAATACATATATTTATTGCGTTATATATATATATGAAAAGATAAATATGCTATTAGAACATTAAAAAAATAGGATTTGTAAAATTGAAATTAAACAAAATTGACTATAAAATACTTGATATACTCCAAAACGATGGGAGAATTACTTATGATAATCTGGGTAAAAATGTTGGAATAACAAGGCAAGCTGTTACAAGAAGAGTGAAAAAAATGGTTGATGCCGGCTACATAAGAAAATTTTGTGTTGATTTAGACCATGAACGGTTAGGAAGAGATGTTATTGCCTATGTTGATATCATTTTTGATAAGTCTTTCACTGTTGAAGTAGAAAAAGTAGCTTTAGATTTTATTACAAAGATAAATGGTGTTCGGTTAGCCAATACAACGGTTGGAGAAAAATATATAACCATAAAAATTTATACTTTGAATATGCAAGATTTGCACCAGACCATCCGGACTATACAAAACGGGATACCAGACATTTCAACGAAGACAGTTATTGTAAACGAATTGTTTTTCACGAATAAAAAAATCACGTATTCTATAAACTGATTAGTGTTCCTCTATAATTCTGAACGATACACCTAAATTCATCAAAAAATTGGATAAATATGAAAAACTTACTTTTATTATTACTCGCAACAATTTTAATGGTCTCGTGTTCAAACACAGATAATAACATGAAAGATTATCCTGTTAAACCGGTACCCTTTACAAATGTGAAATTTGCAGATGACTTCTGGCTCCCGCGATTAGATACAAATAGAAACGTTACCATTCCTTACGATTTCAAAAAATGTGAAGAGACCCACAGGATCGACAATTTTGCAATTGCAGGAGGTTTACAGGAAGGTTCTTTTGTAGGAATCAGATATAACGATTCGGATGTTTTTAAGGTAGTAGAAGGAGCATCATACTCTTTGAATATCCATCCTGATTCTGAATTGGAAAAATATTTAGATGATTTAATTGCAAAAGTTGCTGCAGCACAGGAAGATGACGGTTATTTATTTACTTGCAGAACCATAAACCCCGACAGCTTACCACGGCATACAGGAAAAACAAAATGGTCGCAATTAAAAGACAGCCATGAACTTTATAATATTGGCCATATGTACGAAGCCGCCGTTGCCTATTATCTAACAACAGGGAAAAAAGATTTCCTGAACATAGCTATTAAAAGTGCAGACCTCATTTGCCGTACTTTCGGCCCGGAAAACAGCAAGCTGCATGGGGTACCCGGACATCAGGAAATTGAAAT
>JAUXHY010000063.1 GCA_030621275.1 bacterium
AGGTGCGGCTATTGGAATCGGAAGTACATACATTTTTACAAAATCCTATCGGAAAAAACCGATAGAAGTAGGATTTGCTTCAAATAAAGATATGAAAATGCTAACGATTTACTATAAATTTTAAAACTTCAGTCAACAATATATTATAGAACATCTCCCGGATAGTGCTAAATGGAATTTGACTTATTTCACAATAAATAAAATCCGTCAGGTTAAGAAGCATTTATTTGGAGTTTTTGTAATCTCAAAATAATAAACTAACTTTTAGTAAATAAATTATGGGAAAACTATGCAGGAAATACTAATAAATTATTTTACAGAACATGCCGTAGAAGTTATATGGATTTTCATTTTATTCTTTTTGGGTAAAATAATTTTAAGAACGATGGTTAAGCAATTTATTAAATTATCGGATGATGGTGATGATAGTCACGAGTCTGCAAAAGAAAAACGTGCTAGGACTCTTGGTCAAATAATTAGGTCAATAGGCAATATCTTTATTTATTCGTTGATATTATTCATGGTCTTAAATTTATCTGGTATTGATATAAGACCGATATTGGCAAGTGCAGGGATTATTGGATTGGCAATAGGTTTTGGAGCACAGTCACTGGTAAAAGATTTTGTTTCAGGACTTTTCATATTAATTGAAAATCAATATGGAATAGGGGATAGAGTGAAAATTGGTAGCTTTGTAGGCAGTGTAATCAAAATTACTATGCGTTCTACTGTACTAATGGATGATGAAAAAAAAGTGTATTATATTTCGAATGGTTTAATTAAAGATGTAACTAATATGTCTCAACAACATAAAACATAATTAAATATTAAATAGGAAAACAAAACAATGAAAAACAAATTAATCAGACATTACGCACTAATCGTAGTATTTCTTGGAGTTGCAGGGGTATTTTATGCTCAAAGTCAAACTTCTTTAGCTCAATTTTTAATATTCCTATTTAGTGGAATATTAGTTGGAATTAATATTTGTAAAATAAAAAATGCTAATAAGGATGCTTAATAAGTGAATAAAACAATATTTTATTGGCTATTAGCCATAATAATAACTTTAAGTGCGGCGGTTTACCAACGTGCAACCGGCCCGACTTATCCAAAGATAATTAATCTCACATTTGCCGATCAGCAATATAAAATAAAATTACTCCGCAGTCATAGCAGTACAAAACCGTGTCAGGTTTCCTTAAATATCAATAATAATAGGGTAGAGGGTAAAATATTGTATAGACGGTATCCATCATCTAATGATTTTACTGAAATAATAATGGAACGGGATGGCGAGAATTTAATAGCACAGCTTCCCAATCAAGCACCTGCCGGTAAATTGGAATATCGTGTTTTACTAAATGATATAGAAAATAATGTGGAATTATTAAATAGCGGGCCGATAATAATCCGCTTTAAAGGCGATGTTCCTGCTACTGTGCTGATACCACATATATTCTTCATGTTTTTTGCAATGCTTTTTTCAAATCTTACAGGCTTGCTCGCGCTTGGTAAAAAGGAAAGATATAAGTTTTATACAATAGTTACCACGTTGTTATTATTAGCAGGAGGTATGATACTTGGACCTATTGTGCAGAAATTTGCCTTTGGTGAATTGTGGGCTGGAGTTCCTTTCGGTTGGGATTTAACTGATAACAAACTATTAATTTCAGTTGTCTTTTGGGTAATAGCAGTAGTAGGTAACTGGAAAAAGGACAGACCATATCTTTCGCTTATAGCAGCGATTATATTGCTACTGGTGTATTCGATACCGCATAGTATGTTTGGTTCAGAATTAGACTATTCTACGGGAGTAATAGGGCAGGGGTAGAATTATATAGCCATTCCCCGCAAAACAACTGCGGGACAGGCTGAACAAAGTGAAAAATCCATTATTTAAAAAGATTGAGGTAATATGAAAAAATTATTACAAATAATATTTCTTGCTAACATTTTTATATTATTTTCTTGTAATACTATAGTTAAAGTTGAAATTCCTGAAGATATAATTGCATTCCTTGATACAATTGGGGATAATCGTGTTGAATTGGAAAAAGTAATTAATCATTATCATGAGGATAGCCTAAAACTTAATGCGGCATTTTTCCTCATAGAAAATATGGGTGACCATTGTTATTCAAAATATAAACTTGTTGATTCTACTGATTCAATAGTTCCTTTTAATATATTAGATTATCCTGATTATAATTCTATGGTCGCTGCCTATGATTCTATTGAAGGTACTTTAGGAGAATTAGAATTTAAAAGGGATACACTTATTAAAGATTATCAGTTAATTACAGCAGATTTCATGATACAGAATATTGATTATGCATTTAAAGCATGGAGGGAAAATCCTTGGTCAAAACATCTTTCCTTTCAACAATTTTGTGAATTTGTATTGCCTTACCGTGGTAGCAATGAACCTCTTGAGAACTGGCGTCCCTATTTTATTGACAAATATAACTGGATACCGGATTCCATGAAAAATAGCGATGACCCAATAAAAGCTGCCACAATGATAAATAATGAATTGAAATCATGGTTTTCATTTGATCCGAGATTCTACCGACATCCTACAGATTTAGGATTAAGCCAAATGCTTGAATATAAAATGGGTAGGTGCGAGGATATGACAAATTTGGCAATTTATGCAATGCGTGCAATGGGAATACCTGTAATGAGTGATTACACTCCATATTGGGCAAAAACAAACAATAATCATGCTTGGAATGCAACTATTGATAAAGAGGGGAAGGTTATTGTCTTTATGGGCTCAGAATCAAATCCCGGCGTGTATAAACTTAATAATGTAATATCTAAAGTATATAGGAAAACCTTCTCCATTCAACACGATTGTCTTGCAGAAATAAAGGAAGATTGGGAAAAAGTGCCACCTTATATCAACCGTAATTCTTATACAGATTTTACAAAAGATTACATTCCTGTTATAGATATTTCTTTATGGCTTGAGAAAGAAGTACCCGATAGTGTTAATTTTGCCTATATATGTGTATTTAATACTGCCAAATGGAAAGCTATACATTGGAGTAAAATCACTGATGATAGAGAAGTAATTTTTACAGATATGGGTATGGATATTGTATATCTACCTGCATTTTATATTGATAAAAAGATTGTTCTTGCCGGAAAACCATTCATTTTAAACGAAAAAGGACAAATCCACACAATTATACCTGATACAATTAATAAATCAACTGTAGAGTTGTATTCAACAACAAAAAGAGTCATTACAAAAGCAACAGAAGAAAGCGAGCAGGTCCACTTTGATATAGGGAAAACGTATGAATTATTCTACTGGAATGATGAATGGATTTTACATGGGAAACAGAAAGCTGGAGATGGTCCTTTAATTTTTAAAAATGTTCCATCAAATGCTCTTTATTGGTTAGTAGCTGAAGATTCACATGATGAAGAAAGAATTTTCACTATAAATCAAGATGCAAAACAGGTTTGGTGGTAGTAGTAGTTATAGGTAATTCAATATAGGATACAAACAATGAAAAATAAACAAATGTTGATTGTGTTATTATCAATTATTTCCATAAGCAGTGTGCTTAAAAGTCAAAATGGCGATTATGCTGTTGGTCTTTCATACGGATTCCAAGATAGAGAATTGGTGGATATTTGGGTTGGTGAGCCTTATAATATATGGATTGACCAAATTTCTTCAAATATTTTCACCGGTTTTTGCCGATATCGAGTTTCTCCACATTTTGAGTTAGGTTTATTTACCGAATTTGAGACAGGAAAATTTGATGTTATTTTCTTATCGGAACAAAAAGCCACGCGT
Organism: bacterium; assembly: GCA_030621275.1. Classification (GTDB taxonomy): domain Bacteria; phylum Fidelibacterota; class Marinisomatia; order Marinisomatales; family JAHJCW01; genus JAHJCW01. The sequence continues at coordinate 3,818 of JAUXHY010000063.1, forward strand.
TTGGGAATCGGCACAACTTGGTTGGGAAAATATCCAGCTGAAATGATACATTTTCAACTTGGTGGATATTTCGAATATAATGTTGTATCACCGGAAAACGACAATTACGATAGAGAAACCGGTATTGGTTATGGAATTATTGTCGGTCCTGCGGTAGAATATAAAAATTATGGAGTGGCTATTCACTATCACGCAGGATTTTCATATTATCCTACCGATGGTGAACCCGATGAGTATTCTTACGCCAATACAAAAATTAAAATCAAATTTTACTATATTTTATAAGTTATTATGATAAATAATAATTACAATTACCATTTTGATTAAAAATATCTACGCATATAAGTTGATAGTATTATGCTGTGCATAATATCGCCGGTAAAGAAATATTTATATCCTAATGATAAACCAATAGCCATCGGAGAATCATCACCCATATAGTATTCATAATTAATTTCCGGCTCAATAAATAACCCGGATGTGATATTGATATCTTGTTTAGTACAGTTAGCACATCCGTCTATTCCGCGTCTTGCATTTACAATCCAATCTTGACCAATTAGTAATTTTCCTGAGAACAGGGTATTCGGATTTTTATTTAAATTAAATGGTAAAGTTTTTAATCCACAATATAAGCTCAGTTGTGGTATTGTCACGTCTGATTCTGTTCTTGCTCCGCCTGCTAATGTATTATAAAAAGGTCGCAAATCCTTTGGGAATTCCAAAACAGCATTACCCCCAACTACTAAATATTTTCTAAAGAAAATATCCATTCTAAATTCAATTGGCATAGTTGATTCTTTAAATCCTTCTTGCTCGGCAATTTCTTTATCATAGGATGTGAATCCTACACCTAACCAATATAAGTCAAAACCGGCTGAATAATTATTTTTATCGATAGATTGGGAAAACAGTAGAATTGGAACTAACAGAACAATATATAGAAGATGTATTTTAATAGTAATACCTCTGAATTGGTATTATAAATTTATAATCTAAATGAATATTTTGGAAGTGTTTAAAACCGTTTAGTGTAAATATGACAATTGAGAGTAGTTCCTTTATCGTCGTAATAATTCTGATGATAATCTTCCGCTTTCCAAAAAGTGGATGCCTTGGTTACTTCAGTTGCAACATTTAATCCTTTATCATTCAAAGTAACAATTAATTTTTCCGCAATCTCTTTTTGTTTATCATTTAAGTAGAAAATACCGGAACGATATTGTGTTCCAATATCAGGTCCTTGCCTATTTACTTGAGAAGGATCATGTGTTTCAAAGAATAATTTAGCTAATTTCTCGTAGCTAACTTTGGATGGATCGTAAATTACTTCAGTTGCTTCAGCATGACCTGTTGTACCAGTGCATACTTCTTGATAAGTCGGATTTCCTTTGGTTCCACCAGTATATCCAACGTTAGTGGAGATTACTCCATCAACCTTGGGAAAATGATATTCTGTGCCCCAAAAACAACCTGATGCAAATATTGCTCTCTCAGTTTTATTTTCGTTAATCATAGGTTCAAAATTTATTGAAATTGAATTAACACAATGGCGTGTATTTTTATCTGTAAGACCTTCACCTATGAATATATGCCCAAGATGTCCTCCACAGTTTGCGCAAACAATTTCCGTACGTTTGCTATCGACATCGGGAATGTGTTTTACTGCATTTGGGATTTCATCATCAAAACTTGGCCATCCACAGTGCGAATCGAATTTTTCTTCGGATTTATATAATGGTGCATCGCACTGTTTGCATATATAAATACCTTTTTCAAAATGCATATTATATTCTCCTATAAAAGGACGTTCTGTACCTTTGTCAAGGATTATACGCTTTTCTTCTATAGTTAATAGATTGAATTTGTTGTCTTTTGTTTGAGCCATTAAAGCGATAACCCCAATGAAAATTAATAATGTGAATAAATATTTCATAATGTTTGTCCGTTATATTATAAAATATATCAAATATTATTGTATAAAAATTGTAAGGTATATTACTTTTGCAGAAATTGAGTAATGCTGTAACTTCCGCACGTTATTTTAAGTGATGGGCTCGTAGTTCAATGGATAGAACAAGTCCCTCCTAAGGATTAGATAGAGGTTCGACTCCTCTCGAGCCTACTAAATTTATTATTATGAATAGGAGATTTAAATGCTAAAACCTAAAAGGAAGATTTCTAAGCATGAAATTAAAAAAGATCCATTTTTAGAGTTTATTAATAATGGACAACAATGGGTACAAGATAAGAAAAAAATAATTTATCAGGTAGTAGTTGGTGTTATTGCAGTAGTAGCAGTTATCTATTTTTTGAATAACAATCGAATCAATTCGGGAACAGCAGGAGAGGCTTTACTCGGCAAAGCATTATTATCTCAAGATATGGGTGACGTGGAAAATGCAAAATTTCAATTACAAACCCTAATTGATGATTATAGCGGAACAAAAGCCGGTACCGAAGGGAAATATTATTTTGGCAAGATGTCTTATGACAATGGAGAAATTGAATCAGCATCTGAATATCTAAATGAATATGTAAAAAAAGGTGACAATGAAATATTAATGACTACAGCGTATAAGTTATTATCAGAAATTTCCTTAAAAAATAATAACGGTGAAGATGCAGAAAAACAATTACAAAAAGGTACAAAATTTGCTGAAAATACAGTATATCACCAAGAAATGTCATTATTGTTAGCAAATCAGTTATTTGAAAACGGAAAAACTAGCAAGGCAAAGAAAATTGTTGATAATATTTTAAAGCAGGAAAATATTTTATTTTCAATTAAAAAAACAGCTGAGGAATTGCAAGGACGGCTCGAGGGCTAAAATTAGTAGTTAATTGCTTGTAAAATATTACAATAACAGATAAATTTAACGATGGAAAGTGGGTGATTTGCCCACTTTTCGTTTGTATAAGATGAACGAATTAGAAAAATATATTAAAGAATTGCTCGATCCGGAAATTCATTTGATGGATGTTCAAGAGAACCATCAAAGAGAATTAGTGAAAGTTATTGTCGATTCAGAAAATCCGATAAGTATCGATAAAATTGCTGATGTCACGCGTACTATCAGGGATTCGGAAGTTATTGATAAGCATCTTCCCAATGGTTATAAAATGGAAGTTACGTCTGCCGGAATTACTGCAAACTTAGAACAACCGTTTCAATTTAGGAAAAATATTGGTCGACAGTTAAAATTAAAACTTATCGTTGAGGATTCTTTCAAATCAATAAAAGCTACATT
>JAUXHY010000159.1 GCA_030621275.1 bacterium
TTATATGCAAATGATTCCTGAGCTCACAGTAGCAATGTTGGCCTGTGCTCGCATTGGTGCAGTACATTCAATTGTTTTTGGTGCTTTCTCTTCAGACGCTCTTCGTGACAGAATTAATGATTCGGCATGTAAAGCGCTAATTACTCAAGATACGGGTGTACGTGGTAAAAAATTAAACATTCCTATGAAAGTCAATGCAGATAAAGCCGTATCAGAAACTCCTTCGATTGAGCATGTATTTGTTGTAAAACGTACCGGTGAAGAAGTTGCAATGGAATCCGGTCGTGATCTTTGGTGGCATGACAAAATGGCAAAAGCTTCCAATGATTGTCCACCGGAAGAAATGGATGCAGAAGATCCTTTATTCATTCTTTATACATCGGGTTCGACTGGAAAACCGAAAGGTGTTCTGCATACAACAGGTGGATATTTAGTATATGCTTCTTATTCGCATGAATTAGTATTTGATTATCACGAGGGTGATATTTACTGGTGTACAGCAGATATTGGTTGGGTTACCGGACATTCATACATTGTTTATGGTCCGCTTGCCAATCGTGCAACAACAGTTATGTTTGAAGGTGTTCCAAATTATCCTGATTTTGGACGGTTTTGGCAAATAGTTGATAAACATAATATCAATATCTTTTATACTGCCCCGACAGCTTTACGCGCACTCATGCGTGAAGGTGATGATTGGGTATTAAAACATGGTTTATCCAGTTTACGTTTATTGGGTACAGTCGGTGAACCGATTAAAGAACCGGAATGGAATTGGTACCATAATATTGTTGGTAAAGAGAAATGTCCGATTGTTGATACATGGTGGCAAACAGAAACCGGTGGAATAATGATTACTCCTTTACCAGGTGCAACGCCAACAAAACCTGGCTCTGCAACATTTCCGTTTTTTGGTGTAGAACCTGTATTGTTAACGGAAGAAGGTAAGGAAATAGAAGGTAATGGTGTATCCGGTTTATTGGCGATAAAAGCTGCCTGGCCCGGAATGATGCGTACTCTCTATGGTGATCATGAACGTTTCAAACAAACTTATTTTGCAATGTATCCCGGTTATTATTTTACCGGTGATGGTGCACGTCGTGATGAAGATGGATATTACTGGATTACCGGACGTGTAGATGATGTATTGAACATCTCAGGTCATCGTATCGGTACAGCCGAAGTGGAAGGTGCTATTGGTAAAGCTGAAGGTGTAGCCGAAGCTGCTGTAGTAGGATTTCCGCATGATATTAAAGGTCAGGGTATTTATGCCTATGTAACTTTAATGGCAGATGTTAATCCAAGTGAGGAAATTGAAAAAGCTATTGTTAAGTCGGTTGTAAATGATATTGGACCTCATTCCAAACCGGATAAAATTCAATTTACACCAGCGCTTCCAAAAACACGCTCAGGAAAAATTATGCGTAGAATTTTGCGTAAAATTGCTGAAAACGAAATTGATTCGCTTGGTGATATTTCCACTTTAGCTGATCCAACTGTTGTAGATGCTTTAGTAGAAAATCGTAAATAAATAAGAATAACAAAAAAATAGAAAAGGCTCGATTATGAGCCTTTTCTATTTAAATTGAGAATAAAATTATTATTTGTATATTTTATTGTTTATAATCAATAATTAATAGTTAATAGAGGTATTAATGGGATATTTAAAATCAGTAAAGAATTCAACATCTACATTTTCTAAAACTCAAACGGATCTTTTTGCCGTTGGTGTGTTTGAAGATTTAAAACTATCAGTCATTGGTAAAGAAGCCGATAAATATTTAGACGGACAAATTTCAGCTGCAATTAAAAATGGTGACATTAAAGGTAAAAGCAGTGAAACATCACTGTTGTATGGTAAAAAGAAAAAGATTCTAGTTATCGGATTAGGCGATAAAAAGAAATTCGATGAAAAAGCTATTAGACTAGTAGGTGGAACCGTTCTCAAAACTGCCATATCAAAAAAATTAAAGACAGTTGGAATGGAATTATTTGGAGGCGAAAAGGCAGCTTCGTTCAGTCAGGCACTAGCAGAAGGAATTGTTTTAGGAAGCTACCAGTTTATTACTTACAAAACTCAAGATAAAGAACTTTTTGAAGTTGGCAGTGCATTAGTTTTGAATGCAGATACGAAAGCAATACAAAAGGGATCAATTATTGCTTCATCTGTTTGCTTTGCGAGAGATGTACAAAATCATCCGGGTAATGTAACAACACCTACCAAACTAGCAAAATTAGCAAAAGAAATTGCCTCGGAAGGCGGTATGAAGCTTACAGTGTTCGACCGAGAGAAATTTACGAAAATGGGAATGGGAGCATTTGCGGGAGTTGCCTTAGGTACCGGTGAACCCCCAAAATTCATTTTATTAGAATATAAGGGCGGCAAATCAAATGAAAAACCGATTGCACTTGTAGGAAAAGGTCTAACTTTTGATAGTGGTGGTATATCAATCAAACCTTCTGCCGGTATGGATGAAATGAAATTTGATATGTGTGGTGGTGGTCTGGTACTTGGAGTTATGAAAGCTGTTGCTCAGTTAAAACCAAAGGTAAATATTGTTGCAGCAGTTCCATCTACTGAAAATCTATGTGGCGAAAAAGCATATAAACCAGGCGATATACTGACAGCTTATAACGGAAAAACTATTGAGGTATTAAATACTGACGCCGAAGGACGATTAATATTAGCTGATGCTTTAGCATATGTTAGTAAACATCATAAACCGCAATATATGTTGGATTTTGCCACATTAACCGGTGCTGTAGTAATTGCATTGGGTCACATCACAACTGGAATAATGGGAACTGATGAAAAGTTAATTGAAAGAGTGAAGAATAGTTCAAAAAATACCGGTGAGAAAGTTTGGGAATTTCCACTTTGGGATGAGTATTGTGAACAAATTAAATCGGAAATTGCGGACATTAAAAATGTAGGCGCAGCTCGTGAGGCAGGATCCATCGCAGCCGGCGCATTCCTGAAGGAATTTGTTGGTGAAGGAATCCCTTGGGTACATTTTGATATTGCCGGAACTGCATATAAAAACAAGGAAAGTTCGTTAACATATAAAAAAGGTGCCTCCGGAGTAATGATTCGATTAGTATTAGATTTAATACAAGGATAAAATAAAAATAATAGTATAAATGGCTCTGGCATTTTGCTGGAGCCATTTGTATTTAGGATATAAAAATGAGCAAATATAATCGACAAAAAGCACTAGATATTTTACTAAAATACACAAAGTCTGATTCTTTATTGAGACATGCTTATGCCGTCGAACAAGCTATGCGAAAATATGCTCAAAAATTTGGAAAGGATGAAGATAAATGGGGAATTACAGGACTTTTACATGATTTTGATTATGAAAAATATCCAACAGCTAAAGAGCATCCATTTGTAGGTAATAAAATCCTTAAAGAACATGGATATGAAGACGAAATATTAGATGCAATAATGGGTCATGCTGATTATACAGGTATTCCGCGTAAAACTTTAATGGCAAAAACACTTTTTGCCTGCGATGAATTGGCCGGTTTTATATTTGCAGTAACTTATGTACGTCCATCAAAATCAATTGTTGATGTAAAAGTTAAATCTGTTACAAAAAAATTAAAAGATAAGGGTTTTGCTGCAAAAGTAAGTCGAGAAGATATTAATAAGGGAATTGAAGAGCTTGGTATTGATAGAACCGAACATATTCAATTTGTTATAGATGCACTAAAGGAAAAAGCATCTGAATTAGGATTAGCGGGTGATGTTAAAATAGGTTGATTTGTCTCACTTCTAATGCAATACATACTCATATTATTTGGTTGGTTGACAGCAGTTGGTATTTACCAGAGTAATAAACCATTGCCAGAAGGATTAAATTATCGCAGTGAAGTTTATCAAGTTGCAGAAGGGGATGTCGAATTCCTTGCGGATTTAACTTATGAAGATTCAATAGGTAATATTATCCATGATCAGGAAATATATGATACTATAGATTCTCTTGTAAACAAAGCTGAAAAGTATATCTATATTGATATGTTTCTGTTCAATTCATTTAAAGGACCTGGTAATTATGCTTACCGTGAATTGTCACCTGAATTAACGAAAACGTTAATATCGAAAAGATTTAGCAATCCAAATATAAAAATAGATTTTATAACAGATCCCGTGAATACATTTTATGGAGGATACAAATCACCTGAGTTACAATTATTACAAAATTCAAATGTAAATGTAATAATAACAGATTTAAGAA
>JAUXHY010000131.1 GCA_030621275.1 bacterium
TGTTTATAATGCACTTTACCAATTCTCAAACCGGCTCTTTGCAACTCTAATTCTGCGGCTTCTTTACTTAATCCAAATAAAGTTGGGACTTGAATATCATTTGGAGAACGCCCCTTGCTGATTACCACTCTTACACTATATCCTTTTGGAAGTGTTTCTGTACTATCAGGAATTTGATTAACTATAACACCATTTGGATGGGTAACGCTAAATTCTTTTGACGTAGCACCAATTTTTAAACCAACTTTATTTAATAATAATTCCGCACTTCGCTGCGATTGTCCTACGATATTTGGTACTATCACTAATTTATCAGCTTGCGAAATTTTTAGTCTTACTGTTCTACCTTTTTTTACAATTGAGCCCGCCTTGGGATGTTGGTCTAAAACTATATTCGGCTCCATTTCACTAGTGTAAATTGTATCAGTTACTGTACACCTAAATCCGGATGTTTTTATCATTATCATAGCAGATTTAATATCCATTGATGTAACATCTACCAATGCTTTACTTTTTTCATGACGTACATAAAATGGCATAATAATTAGTTCAAATAAAGTTATAATTATTACAGTTATAATACCAATTGCTATGATATGTTTTAATATTTTTTTCATTTGTCTCTAATCATTTTTACGGCGAACATACCATCCATTTTATTCTCTGGCGGAAATGTTTGAAGCGCACCTTTTTCATCAATTAATTTTTCTAACTGGTGATTTTCAATTGATGCTACTTTGAAATCATTGTGTAATTTAAGAAATGCATCTACTACTTGCCAATTTTCTTCCTCTTCTAATGAACAGGTTGCATACACCAATATTCCATTTGGCTTTACAAATTTATATACGTGATTTAGTATAGAACTTTGCAAATCAATTATTCTTATTAGATGTTTAGGTTTGCGTCTCCATTTAATGTCCGGTCTACGCCCGATTACGCCCGTTCCGGTGCAAGGTGCATCAACTAATACGCTATCTGCCATGGGAAATATATCTTTTGTTGCATCCTTTTGTTCCCAAATGATATTTTTATTTTTTAGACGAATTTCATCTTTTTGTGCTGTACTGATTCGTTCGTTACTAATATCACTAGCAAATATTTTCCCTGTATTTTGCATTATTTCAGAAATATAATTTGTCTTAGTTCCGGGAGCACAGCATACATCCAAAATTATTTCATTTGGTTGTGGATCTAATACTTCAACAATTGATCCGGCACCTCTATCTTGAAAAGAGAAACAACCATCTTTAAAAAGTGGGTGATTTAACAATTGTGTTCCACCTGATTCAACATTATAGAAACAATCGGAATTCTTAATCTGAGATAATTTTATACTATCCTCTTCAATTTTTTGTATAAAACTGTCATGATTAATTTTAAAAGTATTTCTTCTAATCGTGAGAGGAACTGGGGAATTAAAGTAATTACATAATTGATGAGTACGAGTTTTTCCAAATTGCATTATCCATTTTTCATATAACCAATTTGGAAATGAATACCATTCTGAATCTATTACTTGTTTAGGTTTTGTATCTACATTTGCAGAATTAATTTTTCGTAATACTGCATTTACTAATCCGGCAGTTTTTTTATTGAATTTCCGTTTGGCTAAATCTACTGGACTATTAATCGCTGCGTAGTCAGGTACCTTATCATCGAATAGTAATTCATAGGTTGCAAGTTCCAGAATAATTAATAATTGAGGTTGGAGTCTATCAATTGAATGATCAAGATACTTCTTTATAAATAAATCCAATCTTCCTTTCCATCGTAATATTTCTCTTGATAATACAACAATCCGATTTCGTTTCGATGGATCTGTATTATTTTGCTTTAGATAACTATTTTGAATCGTTTTTAAATCGAGAGTCGTATTGTAAAATCTATCGATTATTTCAACAACTTGCTCACGTGCAGATTTCATTAATCTCCAAGCGTCATTTTGGATTGTAGCTTCGTACCTCTCAGAAACTCTTCAATTTTCATTCGTTTTTTACCTTCAAGTTGTACTTCTCTAATTTCTAACAATCCTTTGCCGGTTTGTATTACAAGTTGATTTCTACTACATATTACAATTTCACCACATTTTCCGATTCCTGATGAATCATCTAATATTGATAAGGAAAATATTTTCAGACGTTTACCATTAAATATAGTAAATGCTCCGGGAAAAGGCGAAAATGCTCGGATATGATTATAAATCTGCTCTGCAGATTTTTTCCAATTAATACTACAATCATTAGATTTTATTTTAGGTGCTAATGTAACTTTAGATTCATCTTGAACAGTCCCTTGTAAATTGCCTGCTTCGATTCTATCTAATGTTTCAACAACTAAATCTGCTCCAATTTCACTTAATCGATTTGCGAGTGTACCGTAATTATCTTCAATTTTAATATCAACGGTTTTTTGTAATAAAATTTCACCTGCATCAATTTTTCCAGATAAGGAAATTGTAGTCACTGCCGTTTGTGAATCGCCATTAATGAGTGCCCATTGAATCGGTGCCGCACCACGATATTTTGGTAACAATGATGGGTGTAAATTGATTGCTCCATATTTTGGTATCGAGAGCAATTTTTCAGATAATATTTTATAGGCAACTACTACAAAAATATCTGGTTTCATCCATGACAAATATTGTAATAATTGTTTATCATTTAATTTGGGTGGCTGAAGCAACGATATCTCCATCGCTTTAGCGGCAATACCAACAGTAGTTTCACTTATTTTATTTCCTCTTCCAATCCTTTTAGGTGGATTTGAAACAACCGTAATTATTTCGTGTGAGGATTCAGAAATACGCTGCAAACTTGGTACAGCAAAAACCGGATTACCCATAAAAATAATACGCATGGTTTACCTATACTCGAAGTATATTAGATGAAAAATTGTTAAAAACGTGTTACACCGCTATTTTTTAATAAATCAGAATAATGATACGCCGCATTTTCTTTAATTTCTTTCAGCAGTGTTTTGTAGCACATCTTTGCGATTGAACTTACATGGTCAACAATCAATTTTCCATTCAAATGATCTATTTCATGTTGAATTGCCCTTGCATATAAACCTCCAAACTCCTGCTCATGTTGCGAACCATCAAGTTTTTTGTATTGCAAAGTAATAAATTCCGGTCGTTTAATATCAAATTCAACACCCGGTATGGATAAACAACCTTCGGAAAATGTAGTTTCCCTATGTGAATCAACAATTTTACCATTTACAAATTCAGCCGGCTCTTCAACTTCTTCTAAATGAGTAATGTCGATGATAAATAAATTTAAATCGATACCGATTTGATTGGCTGCCAAACCAATTCCTTCAGCTTCATACATAGAATCGTACATATTGGAAACAATGTCCGGTAATACTAAATAATCTTTTACCGTTTTACATACTTTTCGCAGACGTGGATCACCATATTTTACAATTTCCAAGATAGACATTTACCTAAGCTTCAATCTTTGTATCTTCTTCTGTAACCGATTTGGCTAATCCGGCAATTGAACTTTTAACAATAGTTAAATTTGTATTTTTATCAACCTTGATCACAACAATTTTACCTTGGTTCTTCAGTCCGACAACTGTTCCGTGTACACCACCAATTGTTACAATACGATCTCCCTTTTTTATGGCTTCTATCATTAATTTTTTTTCTTTTTGCCGTTTTGATTGTGGTCTAATCATCAAAAAATACAAAATCAACATAATTAGGATAAAAGGTAATATCGAAAGCATTCCACCACTACCTCCGGCAGAGCCACTTTGAGTTGATGCGTAAATTATATCCAAAACATTCTCCTTTTTATTTAGATTGAAAATTACCCTATTTTTAATTTAATCTCAATGGCTACATTATTAGATGAAGTTTTTATGACGAAGAAACAAAATATATTACAGAAAGCATTCTTTAATCGCGATGCCTGTGAAGTTGCTGAAAGTTTACTCGGTAAAATCATCCGGGAAAAATTCGGTGAAAATTGGCTCTCAGCACAAATAATTGAAACTGAAGCATATTATATTAATGAAAAAGGTAGCCATGCTTCATTAGGATACACACACAAACGAAGAGCACTATTTATGCCACCCGGTACAATTTATATGTATTATGCTCGCGGTAAGGATTCTTTAAATATTTCATCCAAAGGGAAAGGAAACGCAGTATTAATAAAATCAGGGATTCCTTATCTTAGTGGTATAAATTCTAAAAATATGATCGATATTATGCAATCTAATAATCCATTAAATGATGGAAAACCATCGCGCTCACCAATGAAACTATGTTCAGGTCAAACAATTCTTTGTAAATCATTAGGTATAACTGTGAAAGAATGGGATCAAAAACAATTTGATTCAAATCAATTCTTCATTGAAGATGTTGATATACAACCAAGTAAAATCATCAATACCAAAAGACTTGGTATTCCGTTTGGACGTGGTGAACATTTATTATATCGATTTATTGATTTTGATAATGTCAAATATTGTACTAAAAATCCCTTAACGGTAAAAAACAATCAATTCGGAAAAGATTATTTTATTATAAAACCCTCAAGGTTTTTACATCCTTGAGGGTTTTATTTACATCAGTTGATTAATTTTAGATATAACCTGATTGTTCAACTTTAAGTAAAATATCCTGCACTAAAATCTCGGGGTCTGTACCTTCAGAATTAATAACAATTTCTGCATTCTGCGGTTCTTCATATGGATCGCTGATTCCGGTAAACTCTTTCACTAAACCCTGACGTGCTTTAGCGTACAAACCTTTTACGTCACGTCTTTCGCAAACTTCTAAAGATGTACTTACGAACACCTCAATGAATCCACCATAATGTGAGATCATTTCTCTGACAGCATCTCGATCAGCTTTGTATGGA
>JAUXHY010000203.1 GCA_030621275.1 bacterium
AAAAAAGCTCAGCTTTGGTTGGGCTTTTTTGTTCTAATTATAATTTTTATTGGCTGTAAAAGTAAAGATCATACTATTTCAATCAATGGAAATACAATGGGAACAACCTATTCCATAAAAATTATTGATAACTTACCACAACATATTAATATAAATAATATTAAGAGCAATATTGATTCTGCCTTACAAGTAGTAAATCAGCAAATGTCAACTTTTATTCCTGAAAGTGAGATAAGCCGGTTTAATCGATTAACTAGCAAAGACTGGTTTCCTATATCCACCAATTTTTATGACGTAATTGTAATGGCGCAGGAAGTATCTCATTTAACTGATGGAGCTTTTGATATTACTGTTGGACCGATTATAGAATTGTGGGGATTTAGTGAAGATATTTATCAAAATAATTGGCGTCCGCCGTCTGATCACGAAATAGAAGAAACTATAAAATCCATTGGATTTAATAATATTGCAGTTGGAAAAAATTCCATAAAAAAGGTAAATACAGATACTAAAATTGATTTAAATGCAATTGCTAAAGGATATGGAGTTGATGTTGTATTTGAATTATTGCAAGATTTGGGATTTGCTGACATATTAGTTGAAATTGGCGGAGAAGTTCGTTGTTCAGGTCATAATAGTGAGGACGAATATTGGAAAATTGGAATTGATAAACCAATATTAGATGTTATGCCGGGCGCAGAATTACAAGAGGTTATATCATTAGATAATCGAGCTTTAGCCACTTCAGGTGATTACCGAAATTATTTTGAATATAATGGGAGAATATTTTCCCACACTATTAATCCTGTAACTGGTTATCCAACGCAAAACCATATAGCTTCTGCTTCGGTTATAGCACAAAATTGTATGACAGCTGATGCTCTCGCTACAGTATTGATGGTTATGGGAGAGAAAGGAATAATATTAATCAACACAATGGATGGTGTTGAAGCCATGATAATTATTAGAACAGATGAAAATGTGTTTAAAAGCGTTGAGAGTTTAGGATGGATAAAAAATTGAATCTGACTTGTGCTGAATTATATGTTCTCACATTTGTCGGCATCACCGCCACAAACTGAACAGGAATCTTCTCCACTGCAGGTAGTGTTAGGTTGCTTGCCACTTAGTAATGTGCCAATCGCTAAAATAAATAAGACAACGGTAATAGCTATAATTCCAACTAATATATTCATAAACAATATTACCAAAATATCCTGTTAATATTCCACCATAATTAGAATGATTTTTATATAATAATTCTTTTAATAAGTGTAATTTATATCTTGTATATTTTAAGAATTAATGGTGAAAAATCTAACGGTTTAAATAATGAAAATATTTCGAATTAGCATAATATCGATTATTATTTTTGCTGCAAATATTGTTTTAGCATCCGGAGGGCATGATGTTCATTTTGTTCCTCATGTTGATGGAACGACTTTATCAATTTTATGGACAATCCCATTCGCGGGAATATTGTTATCGATAGCTGTAATGCCTCTAGTGGCACCACATTTTTGGCACAACAATTTTGGTAAAGTTTCATTTTTTTGGGCATTAACATTTATTATTCCATTTTTAATAGTAGAAGGATATTCCATAACACTTTATGAATTTCTTCATATTATTTTATTGGATTACATTCCTTTTATAATACTTTTACTTGTTCTGTTTACGATTTCCGGTGGAATTCGATTAAAAGGCACATTAGTTGGTACACCAATCTTAAATTCAATTATTATTTTGATAGGAACGATATTAGCAAGTTGGATGGGTACAACAGGTGCAGCAATGCTCCTGATTCGTCCTTTAATAAGAGCTAATCAACATCGCGAACATAAAGTTCACGTAATTGTATTTTTCATTTTCTTGGTGGCTAATATTGGTGGCTCATTAACTCCTTTGGGCGACCCTCCCTTATTTTTAGGTTTTTTAAAGGGCGTTGATTTCTTTTGGACTACATCAGCTATGTTTATGCCAATGTTATTTATGGTTGTTACCCTGTTACTTATTTTCTTTTTCATTGATAGTAGATATTATAATATGGAAGATCATTCACAAAAACAGGTCACTAATGAAAAGGAAAAATTGGGGATTGAAGGCTCAATAAATTTTCTATTTTTACTCGGGGTTATTACATCAGTTTTAATGAGTGGAATTTGGAATCCACATGTTTCATTTACTATTTATAGTGTCAAATTAACTTTACCAAATTTGTTGAGAGATGTGCTATTACTAACGCTGACGGTTCTAAGTTGGAGATTTACATCGAGGATCCTTAGACAAGAAAATCAGTTTACGTGGTTCCCGATACAAGAAGTGGCAAAATTATTTGCCGGTATATTCATTACAATAATTCCTGCAATTGCTATTCTACGTGCGGGAACCGATGGAGCATTATCGGTAATAATTAATTCAGTATCGTCTAATGGTGAGCCGGTAAATTATATGTATTTTTGGACAACGGGAATTTTATCGAGTTTCTTGGATAATGCACCAACTTATTTAGTATTTTTTAATACAGCTGGTGGTAATGCTCAGGAATTAATGGGACCGTTTCACAATACTTTATTGGCAATCTCAGCCGGTGCCGTTTTTATGGGAGCAAATACATATATTGGTAATGCTCCCAATTTTATGGTCAAGTCGATTGCTGAGGAACAGAATATATCAATGCCAAGCTTCTTTGGCTATATGCTTAAATACTCTATTCCAATTTTGATTCCACTATACATATTAGTTACATATATATTTTTCTTATGAGAATTACTAAAGTCACAACTAAAACTGGAGATAAGGGAACAACATCCCTTGGAGATGGTACTAAAGTTTCAAAATCGGATTTAAGAATATGTTGTATAGGTGAGGTTGATGAATTGAATTCAATTATTGGTTACGCAAAAATTGCTGCATCAGGTAATGACTTAGTGCAAGAATTGAGTAAAATTCAAAATAATTTATTGAATTTGGGCGGTGAATTGTCCATTACTAATAATAACTTAGAACTACTGAAAGAGGAGTCGATTTCTCACATGGAAACAAGTATAGAAGCCATGAATCAAAAATTACCTCCTTTAAAAGATTTCATATTACCTGGAGGGAATGAATTTTCTGCTCGATTGCACATTGCCCGCTCGGTTTGTCGAAGAGTCGAACGAAAAATAGTAGAACTTATGGAAAATGAGGGTGGTCGAGATATTTGGATTAAATATCTAAATCGAATATCCGATTATTTTTTTGTATTAGCTAGGTATCATGTTATGACAAGTAATATTAATGAGAACCAGTGGAGTAAACTTTAGTTAGTGAAATTCGTATAATATTTGTTTTTGATATTGTAAATTTAATGTTTTGCAGAAGTAATAAATGACTGATTGGGAAAAAATATATAACGAAATTGAAAAAGCCGATTCTATCATGTTAACCACACATGAAAATCCGGATGGTGATGGCATAGGCTCTATCGTAGCATTATATCACCATATAGTTGCAAAAGAAAAAAAAT
>JAUXHY010000130.1 GCA_030621275.1 bacterium
GATGTAATGTATTCCGCTAAAGATGTGTCAGGTAAAACAGAGATTGTATTAATCGATAAGAATGAGAAACAAAAAACCAGAGAAGCACATGTTATTCAACAAGGTAATGATAAACGTATTTTTCGATTTACGGCTCCGTCATCACAGGCGGGAATTTCAGTACTATCCTTACCAAATGATGTAATGTATTTGTATATGCCTGCGTTTGGCAAAGAACGTAGAATTTCATCTTCAGTCAAGAATCAGAATTTTGCCGGAACTGATTTTACTTATGACGATATGGAATCAAAACCATATTCTGAAAAATATATTCCAAAATTAATTAAAACAGAAGATGATGTATATATGTTAGAATTAAAACCAAAATCGCCAAAATCGGCTTATTCCAAATTAATTGTAAGTATTCATAAAGAGAACCATTATCCTTTAACGATGGACTATTACGATAAAGGTGGCAAAAAAGTAAAGGAAGGAACATATACTTTTGTAAAAATTGGGAAGTATTGGAATGCACAAGAGATAAACATGAAAAATTTAAAAAAGAAGCATTCAACAATAATGATACTATCTGATGTTATATATGATCAGGGACTTTCTGATGAGGAATTTAGTGTAAGAAAATTGAAACAATGAAACTACTCAGACTGCTAGAACATTCATTGATTACAATTTAAGTTATTTAAAGGAAAAAAATTATGCTAAGGAAAGATATCGTTTCCAAAACTAAGCCAATCATCACAATGGTAATAGTACTTTTATTTTGTACAAATATTGCAATGTCACAAGACAATAACAAGTTAGTATTATCAGGAGAACTAATAACCGACCAGAGATTTTTGCTTGAAAAACCAAACGACTGGGCATGGAATGAAAACCGACTAATTTTAAAGCTTAATAAGAAAGTAACTGACTATTCCAAGTTTTATGGTGAAGTTTGGTTGCGAAATATCGGTCTTCCAAATATTAGTTCATCAGAAGATTTGTATAATAAAAATATTATTGACCCCTATAACTTGGAAGTAAGAGAAGCATATGTCCAATTGTATGGGTTTTTAACAAAAGATATTGATGTAAAAATTGGACGTCAACGAATTACGTGGGGTACTGCAGACAAATTAAATCCAACAGACAATTTAAATCCTTACGACTTGGAAGATGTTTTAGACTTTGGCCGACACCGGGGTTCTGATGCGGTAAGTTTTGATTATTATTTTAATTCTGAGTTCTCCTTACAAGGAGCATATATTCCGTTTTTCCAACCTGCGAATATGCCAATTGGGATTTTTGCTAATGCATTAACGCCATCAATGGAAATGCCACAAGGGATGACATTAATGGGATTTACTGATCAAATTGAAATGCCAAGATATAATTTAGCAGAGAGTTCAACGGCAGGATTAAAATTTAAAGGTTTTGCGCAAGGACTTGATTTCTCATTGAGTTATGTCTGGGGAAGAGACGGAATGCCAATTGCTACATATAACACTTTTACTCCCGTTGATATGACCGGGGGTATCACCATCAATTCACAAATTACATTTGAACGCACTCATATATTCGGGGTCGATTTTGCAGGAAACATTAAAGGTATTGGTGTTTGGGCAGAAAGTGCAGTTTTTCTTCTTGAAAATGATGTAATAATGACAAATGATTTATCTGCAATGTACCCCATGTCGCCTGTTCCTGTTACACAAGACTCAATCATATTAGAAAAAGAAGCTTATGTAAAATTTGTTTTAGGTGCGGATTATAACTTCGCAAATGGAGCCTACTTAAACTTCCAATATTTGCATGGTTTCATAAATGAAAGAGGCAAAGATGCCCTTAATGATTATTTCTTTGTTAGATTAGAAAAAAAATTCTTTGAAGATAAATTAAAAATAGCTCCTATTGGTGGTGGATTTATTGTTTCTGATTGGGATGATATAGAGAATAACTATGCTTTAGTTTATATTCCTGAAATTTCATATATGGCAACTGATAATGCCGAGATTACATTAGCAGCAGCTCTTTTTGAAGGAAAGGGTAATAATATTTTTGCAAATTTCAACGATTATAACATGATAATGTTTAAACTGAAGTATAATTTTTAGAAATAATAAACTTATAGCATACACACATTAAAACTATAATGAAAGTAATTGCAAAGAAATTTAGGGTAGCAAAATCTACTTTATATTATTTTTTTAAAAGAAAAACATATACTTTTGCTGAAGTAATTAAAAAAGAATTACTTGCCTTAAGAAACGAATTACTTATTGAAATATCCAACGCAAAAACACCACAAGAAAAACTAAGTGCATATATTTTCGCTAGGATGAAATATTTAAGAAAATTAAGTAATTATTATCCAGCTCTAACTGCTGAATACCTTGGACACTATTCATTTATTGAAAAATATAGAACAGATTTCACCAAATTTGAAATTGATACAATTTCTGAGATTCTTATTGATGGTCAAAAGCAAGGAGTTTTTCAAATTGATGATATTGCCTCGACCTCTGAGATCATAGTAATTGCTATTAAAGGCTTGGAAGTTCCTCTTATTATGCAAGAAGAAACGAAAAACCTTGAAGATACAATTATTCAAATGCTGAGTATTCTATTTAAAGGAATCGAGTCAAGATGAACAAGTTTAAAGATTATTCAACCAAAATACTTAGTCAATATAATGACATTAGTCTGAGAACCGTTCCTCGTGTATTGATAAAAACTTTAGTATTCCTGTTTATTATAATTGTGGGGATTCTTTCAAGTATCCTTTTGAAAATACTATTTTTACCATTTAGGAAATATCGTTTTGTAGCAATAAATACAAAATATATAATTAATTCAGTATCAAAAATCTTGCTCCGCATATTTGGTGTTTCAATCCGAATAAACAATACCGTTCCTAAAAACGATACAATTTTTGTTTCCAATCATTGGGGTTATTTAGACTCGCTTGCATTAATGGCATTATCGCCCTGTATGGTGTTATCAAATACTTCAATAAAAAATATGTTTTTAATTGGCAAAGTTATGGAACTGATGGGATTTTTGTTTGTAGATCGCGCAAGGAATACAACAATCCCGAATATAATTGATAAGACGACTTTAATATTAAATGAAACAAAACTTAATTTTGTGTTTTTCCCCGAAGGTGGTACAAATGATGGAGTTCAAATGCGATCTTTTTCCACATCTTTTTTCCAAATAGGTCTAAATACACACTATGATATTCAACCATTAACAATAAATATTTTAGAAGTCAATGGATCAAAGGTGACTGATAAAAATATTGATTATGTTGTATTCCATGGACATACCATTCGTTTAATCCCTCATATCTTGCAGTTATTTACTTTAAAATCTATTGTTCTGCAAGTGGACCTGCTAACACCGATTACACCTGATGATATTGCTAAAAATAATTGGAATAGAAAACAAATTGGTAAAAAATGTGAGGAAGATATAAAAAGAAGTTTAAATAAATATTAATGAAAGAGTAACCAATACATGAAAATTCCTATAACAATACTAACAGTCATAATCTTGTTTTCTGCAACAATATTCGTAATGGTAGAATCCAATGGGTCTATTCTTTCGGCAGCTCAAAAATTAACAGTTAATGAACAAGATGTTAATTATCAATCCCAGCACGATTATGATTCAGGGCAACATCCAATTCCAATTACTATTAATAACATAAGTAATAACAAAAAAATTGGCTTGGCTCTTGGTGGCGGAGCAGCAAAAGGTCTAACACATATCGGAGTGCTGAAAGCCTTAGATGAAGCCAATATACCAATAGATTTTGTTGCGGGTAGCAGTATGGGATCATTAATTGGTGCAGCGTATGTTGCGGGCATACCAATTGATTCTATCGAGCAGATAGCATTAAACGTAAAAAAGAAAGATGTTATTAAATTAATTGACCCGACTATTCCTACCTCTGGATTTATAAATGGCAAGAATATTGAGGATTTCTTATTAACACACATAGGTGATAAAAAGATTGAAGATTTAAAGATTCCATATTCTGCAACAGCCGCAGATATTTTAACTGGGAAACAATACATAATCAATAAGGGAAAATTGGTCAAAGCAGTAAGAACAAGCATTTCAATACCTGCTATATTTGATCCTCAAAAATATCAAGAGATAACCTTGGTCGATGGTGGGCTTATAGATCCGGTTCCAATGAATGCAGTTAGAGAAATGGGGGCGGAATTTATCATTGCTGTTAATGTACTCATGCCTCCAGATACTTCATTTGAAGCTACTGAAATAAGTTTTATAAATGGAGATAGCATTACATCTGAAATAAATGGACCATTTTCATTTATCCAAAAAAGCGGAAGGGATGATACCAATAATCCAAATATAATTCAAATCATACAAAAAACAGTAATGATATCACAGGCAAAAATAGCCCAATTTCAAATTGATTTATACAAACCTGATCTTCTAATAACACCCGATACTAGAGATATAAATTCTTGGGATTTTTATAAAGCTGAAGAAGCAATTGAATTAGGCTATAACGCGACTATCAAAGCATTGAAAGAATATAATAGGAAAGTAAATAATGAATGAAATAAATCATAATACTAGAAATACTACGGTTACTGCAATTGTTTGTGCTTACAATGAGCAAAATACAATCTACCAAGTAGTGAAAACACTATCTAATAACAGTATTGTTGATAAGGTCATCGTAGTCAATGATGGATCTACCGATAATACTAGTCTTGTTCTAGATTACTTTAAATCAGATTCAAATATTAAAATTATAAATCTTGATGAAAACCAGGGAAAGGGAAATGCAATAACAATTGGTATAAAAAAAGCAAGTGATGGGATTCTCTTATTTATTGATGCTGACATAATCAATTTAAACCATAACCATATTAGTATGTTAGTGAAACCC
>JAUXHY010000095.1 GCA_030621275.1 bacterium
AAATCAATACTTCCCAATACGATGGCAATATATGAGAGAACCCAATAAACAGTGAAGCCAAATAAATTAGCTTTTAAAAATAACCAAATCTTTTTTCCGCTAAGTGCTAACCGTGGAGACCGAAAAATATCTCTGACATCAAAATCTAATTTCATTGGTTCCATATTTTACCTCAAAATTTATTTTTGATATTGTGTAACCCAAGTCGGCAAACCTTGGTCATTTGCAATTTTATCGGCTGCTTGCAATGCATCTTCACGGGTGACATATTTACCGATTCTTATACGGTATAGAGTTTTATTGTCTGCGGTTGCGTGTTCGAGCGAGTAGGCATCATACCCAGCATTAATTAGACGATTGACATGCTGTGCTGCTGTCTCTGCTTTTGATTCTGCAGCAACTTGTATTGTATAATTAGCTTCAACAATAGCAGTCGGCTGTACTTTTGTAACTGCCGGTTCTGAACTAGTTTCTATTACTGCAACTTCATCAACAACTTCTGTAACATTTTCTTCCATTGTACTTGCGGTATCTTCTGTAGTAGGAGCCACATCGACAGTTTCATTCAGCCAATCATCTCTAGATTGTTGCTGTGCAGTAACTTCTAATGGAGTATCGGTGATATCATAATTGTAGACGAATGCTCCCAATTTATCATTGTATTTCCAAACTGTTACTTGGACAGTAAAATGTCCTGCTACATCCGGTACAAATATTGCTTGTGATTCATCTTCAGAAAATTGAATATCAGATAACATTAGTTCGCTGCTTTCTGGTAAATCAGTAATTTTCCAAATGTAATCAAATGTACCTACTTCATCAGGTATGTCCGTTTTCAGCACGAATTGTTGTCCAATCACACCAGTTTTGGATTCTTGTTGGCAACCAAAAAGTATTAATAAAATAATTCCTAATCCTAATAATTTATTCATATTACTATCCTGTTAATTATTATTTGCGACTTATACTCTAAATTTGAAGCTCAATTTTGAAAAAAACAATATCTATTGACAGGCTATCAATTCAGCATCCGAAAAGAAAAATCCAATTTCAATCGCTGAATTTTCATTACTATCGGAACCATGTACGGCATTTTCACCAAGACTTGTAGCATACATTTTACGGATTGTTCCTTCATCGGCATCGGCAGGATTTGTTGCACCAATAGTTTTACGCCATTCTTCAACAGCATTTTCTTTTTCCAGAGCTAAAACCCAACATGGTCCTGACGACATAAAATTAGTTAATTCTTCAAAGAAGGGTTTGCCCTTATGAATTCCATAAAAGCCTTCTGCTTGAGCAAGAGTCATGTGTGTTAAGCGTGCTGCTAATATTTTAAAGTTAAATTTTAATATATGATCAATAATATTGCCGGAATAGTTGTTTTTTACAGCATCGGGCTTAATTATTGCAAATGTTCTATTTGTCATTTTTCCTCTATTTTATTAAACTTTTCATTTTAATACCAATTTCAGCAGGGTTTTCTACAACTAAAATATTGGCGGTCTGAAGGGCTTTCATTTTATCCTGTGCAGTTCCTTTGCCGCCGGCGATTATCGCACCGGCGTGTCCCATACGTTTTCCGGGTGGTGCAGTTCTTCCAGCGATGAAAGCAATAATTGGCTTGTTGAAATTATTGTCGATTACCCATTGCGCCGCATCCTCTTCCGCAGTACCTCCAATTTCACCAATTAGTACGATACCATCAGTTTCATCGTCTTTAGCGAAAAGAGATAAGGCATCAATAAAATTTGTACCGTTTATCGGATCACCGCCAATACCGATTGATGTGGATTGTCCCATTCCGTTCATACTAATTTGATTTACTGCTTCATAAGTTAATGTTCCTGAGCGCGATATAATTCCAATTCTTCCGGGTTTATGGATGAATCCTGGCATGATCCCAACTTTTGCTTTCCCTGGTGAAATAACACCCGGACAATTAGGTCCGATTAGACGAGTTTTTTTGTTTTTTAAGAATTGATTAACAGTTACCATATCTTTCGTTGGGATACCTTCTGTAATACAAATAACTAATTCTAGTTCAGCGGCTACTGCCTCTAATATTGCATCAGCGGCGAAAGCCGGCGGAACAAATATTATTGATGTATTTGCATCTGTAGCTTTTTTAGCCTCGGCAACTGTATTAAAAACAGGAATGTTCAAGTGAGTTTGCCCACCTTTACCTGGAGTAACACCGGCAACTACTTTAGTTCCATATCCAATCATTTTATTGCTATGAAACAATCCTTCCTGCCCGGTAAATCCTTGCACCATTAGTTTTGTATCGTTACCTACTAAAATACTCATTATTTTACCTCCTGCGCAGCTTTTACAGATTTTTCAGCAGCATCTTCAAAGCTTTCCGCCACTAGAAATTGCAAGGTCGAATTATTTAACAATTCAGCTGCCTCTTTGGCATTGGTTCCTTCTAATCCAATTATAACCGGTACTTTAACTGCAACAGTTTCCATAGCATCAATTACACCTTGCGCTACGCGATCGCAACGCACAATTCCACCAAATATATTAATTAATATTGATTTAACATTCGGATCAGATAAAATAATTTTAAAGCCATTAGCAACTGTTTCAGAATTAGCAACACCACCGACATCAAGAAAATTGGCAGGTTCTCCACCAAATAATTTTATAATATCCATTGTTGCCATCGCCAAACCGGCGCCATTTACCATACAGCCGACATTTCCATCTAATTTAATATAATTTAAGTTATATTTTCCTGCTTCAACTTCGGATGGATCCTCTTCACTTATATCTCGCAATTCCGCCAATTCACTGTGACGGAATAATCCGTTGTCATCAAAATTAATTTTCGCATCTAAAGCGATTACATCATTATCTTTTGTTACAACTAAAGGATTGATTTCAATGAGTGAGCAATCTTTATCAATAAACACTTCCCAAAGCGCATTTAATATTTTTATACCATTTTTTACTTGAGTGCCTTTTAATCCCAAACCAAAAGCTAAATTTCTTAATTGATAAGTCTGTAACCCAACACTTGGATCAATCCATTCTTTTATAATTTTTTCAGGTGTTTCCGCAGCGACTTTTTCAATCTCCATTCCACCCTCGGTGGAAACCATAAAAGCGTATTGTCGTCTTTCTCTATCAAGTACTATACCGGCATATAATTCGCGATCGATATCGACTCCCTGTTCAATCAACAATCGTTGCACTTCTTTACCTTCCGGTCCGGTTTGGTGTGTAATTAGATTCATTCCCAGTATTTCTGATGCTAACATTTGTACTTCAACACGACTACGGGCAAGCTTTACTCCGCCACCTTTTCCACGTCCACCAGCGTGAATTTGTGCTTTCACGACTACTGTCTTAGAATTTAATTTATCATAAATTTTAACTGCTTCATTAACTGAAAAAGCAGGAAATCCATCAGGAACGGCTACGCCGTATTCCCGCAAAATTGCTTTTCCCTGATATTCATGAATTTTCATTATTATTTCCTAATTATTGTTCCCGATTTACCATCAATAGCATTTTTTATATTTGGTATAGATGTGATTACTACTTTTTTACCATGATGTTTTAAAAAATAGATTCCAGCTTCAATTTTCGGCTTCATACTTCCTGATTGAAAATGTCCGGCATCTAAATATTCTTGTGCCTGAACTGATGTAATAGTGCCGATTTTCTCTTGGTTTGGCATATTGTAATTGATATAGGCGTGATCAATATCAGTGATAATCCATAATTCCTTTGCCTTGAGAACCCGTCCAAGCAGAGCTGCCGAGTAGTCTTTATCAATTACGGCATCCAAACCTTGCAAATTGTTATTTTCGTCATAATAAACGGGGATACCCCCACCACCGGCAGCTAAAATTATCGAACCGTGATCAACTAATTTTTTAATACTAATTCCATGTCTAATATATTGAGGTAGGGGGGATGGTACAACACGTCTCCATTTTCCGGGATTTTGTTGTGCGATTTGCCAATTAAATTTTTCTGCTAATTTTATAATTTTTTCTTTTGAATAGCGATGACCAATAAATTTTAACGGGTTCTTTATTGCAGGATCGTTTTTATCAACAACAACTTGTGTGATCATGGTAACAACTTCACGATCAATATTTTTCTGATGTAAAATATTTTGTAATGATTGTTGAATCATATATCCGATTGTACCTTGCGTACCTGCCACACATACACCCAACGGAAGAGGAGGAACTGTATCGTGAGTCAAATCCATTCGTAGCAATTCATCGCCAACTTGCGGGCCATTACCATGTGTAATACATAATTTATATCCATTCTCTACAAAATGCATAATTGGAGCAAGACTCTCGCGCGTTTTTGCGAATTGCTGTGTAATTGTTCCGGCTTCACCTCCGGGGGAAATTGCATTTCCCCCGAAAGCGATCATCGCAGTTTTCATTTATTTTAGAAATGGTTTCAAAACATCAACTAAAGTCGGTTGCCCAATTTCTTGTAGATCATAGGTTACGCGAACCGATGGTTGTTTAATGTTAATTATACGTCGTAAATCTATCGGTGTACCGATTATTACAACTTCACATTTGGTTTTCGCGATAGTTTCTTCCAAATCTTTCATTTGTTGTTTGCCATATCCCATTGCCGGTAAAAGTTCACCTATATCAGGATATTTTTCAAATGTTTCGGTTATTGTTCCAACAGTAAATGGACGTGGGTCAACTACATCGGCGGCTCCGAATTTTT
Source organism: bacterium (assembly GCA_030621275.1). Classification (GTDB taxonomy): domain Bacteria; phylum Fidelibacterota; class Marinisomatia; order Marinisomatales; family JAHJCW01; genus JAHJCW01. The sequence goes on from JAUXHY010000095.1 coordinate 4,723, forward strand.
CCGCTGCAACCATACCTGCACCATAAGTCATCTCACCATGTGTTAAGGTTGGACCATCTTCAACAACTAAAGCTGTTTTACCAAGAATGAGGTCAGCTTCTTCAACTGAAATAGGTGAAGCAGCATCGATGATTACAGCGTTAGGATTTGCTTCACGAACGCTCCAGCGGACTTCATCTATATCTTCGGTGTCGGCAGTATCAATTTTGTTGATGACAACCACATCCGCCATTAGCAAATTGGTTTCGCCGGGATAATAAAGCCGTTCGTGTCCTGCACGGTGCGGATCAACAACAACAATGTTCAAATCAGGTTTGTAAAACGGCATATCATTATTGCCGCCATCCCAAAGAATAATATCAGCTTCTTTTTCTGCTTCTCGAACGATTGCCTCGTAATCGACTCCGGCGTAAACAATTGTACCGGTTTCGATATGTGGTTCATATTCTTCCATTTCTTCAATGGTGCATTTATGTTTTTTTAGATCTTCGATTGTAGCAAACCGTTGTACTTTTTGTTCTGCTAAATCACCGTAGGGCATAGGATGACGAATCGCAGCTACTTTATGTCCAGCATCTTTTAATATTTGTGCAACACGACGTGTAGTTTGACTTTTTCCACAACCTGTACGAACTGCTCCAATCGCAATAACCGGTTTGGTGGATTTTACCATTGTTGGTTCACCACCAAGTATTTTAAAATGTGCGCCCCAAGCCATTACTTTAGAGGCTTTGTGCATAACATCTTCATGCAGAATATCTGAGTAGGAGAAGACAACTTCTTCTATAGTATTGTTTTCAATAAGCTGTTGCAAATCAGATTCGTCATGAATTGGTATTCCGTTCGGATAAAGCTTACCTGCTAATTCTGCTGGATATTTACGTCCATCGATATCAGGGATTTGCGTTGCTGTAAACGCAACTATTTCATATTTATCATTATCGCGATAAATTAAATTAAAATTGTGGAAGTCGCGTCCTGCTGCTCCCATTATAAGTGTTTTTACTTTTGACATTTTTTATTCCTTTTAATATTTGTTAATAATTGTTTTAAATAGTTTTTGAATTAA
>JAUXHY010000150.1 GCA_030621275.1 bacterium
CTTTTGCGACTAAATCATAGGAATCATCAATCATTTTGTAAATTAGTTCATTAGGCAAACTAACATCAAGAATTACTGTATTCCAATGTTCTTTATTCATGTAGTATCCCGGTATAATAGATTTATGCATCCCTCGTAAAATCTGTGCTTCAGCCGGGTCACATTTTAAATTAATACGTAATGGAGTTTCGTCTTCAGCTACAAGTGCAAACATTTTATTCACAACTTTAAATACCAGAGTAGTTTCATCAAAAGGATAACCTGATGTGGTTGCTTTTTTCGACAGCAAATATTTAGTTAAAGTATTTATATCCATTTATTTCTCATCAGTTATTTATGTTGATATTATGATTGTTAAAATAAGACAACAATTCTTCAGATAGTACATTTTTTAAAGATTTAGAACACCAAGCAGAATTGATGCTATTTTGAGCAAGATGATAAATATCTGATAAACCCAGATTGAATGTTTCAATTAGGGAAAGATATTCTTTTTCCATAGTGGTATCGAACATTTTAGGATCATCAGTATTTACGGAAACAATCATTCCTTTACGATAAAAATCAATAATTGGATGTTTCGATAAATCATTAATAACATTTGTTCGCACATTGGAAATTGGACACATCTCCACCGGAATCTGATTATTAATCAAATAATCAATTAATTCTGTGTCATTTTTTGCGGCTGTTCCATGTCCAATTCGATCTGTCTCCAAATCTTTAATTGCTTGCCATATAGAATCGGAACCAGCTACTTCCCCGGCATGAGTGGTTGTTTTAAATCCGAAATTGCGGGCTTTTTGATAGACCTTTTTAAACAATTTTGCTGGGAATTCATACTCGGAACCTCCAATACCGATTCCAACAATTCCTTGATTGCGTACTTCTACAATTTTATCTAAAATTATTTCTCCCTTTTTGGCTCCAAAATCACGCACTAAATCAGCAATAAGATTTATAGTAATGTTACTGATGTGTTTATTTAATCCGGAACGTATAGCTTCTGCGATGGGTTGAGGTTCTAACCCACTTTTGGCTACATCTGCCGGTGAAAAATATACCTCTGCATATTTAATATTTTGATTTGATAAATCCTCAGCAACGGCACTTGCTATATATTCAAAATCATCGTATTCTTTAATAAATTGGTTTTTCCAATACCAGGTTTGAATAAAGTGATTAAAGTCAGAAAATTGAAATCGATCGTGTAATTCAGTTTCTGTTACATTTGCACCATATTTTTTACACAACTCAAGCATGGCCGGAATTGGTATCGCACCTTCTAAATGTAGATGGAGTTCTACTTTCGGAAGGTCTCTAATAAAGGTGTTTATTTTTTTATTAGAGATCAAATGTTTTTCGATTTAGATAAATATTTAATGTGTATCTTTATATTTTTTTAGTACATCAATAACATAGTCGATGTCAGCTTCTGTATGGTTTCCATTGACTTGAAATCTAATTTCTTCATCACCTTTTGGTACTACTGGAAAGTTTAAACCTGTTGCTAATACACCGTGTTCGGTTAAAAACTTAACCATATCAGCCGTTTTAGGTGTATCTCTAACCATCAATGGTACTACAGGGTGATCGCCTTCGATTGTTTCATATCCATTAGCATGCAAACCTACTTCAAATCTCTTAGTCATTTTGCGGAGATGTTTCAGTAGCTCCAATCCTTCCGGACTATCCAATATTTCTAATGCTTTTAAAGCCGCTGCTGTTTCGGATACAGTTATTGGGTTAGAATAAATATACATAGGTGCTGTTTGACGTAGGTGTTCGGTAATTGCTTTAGAAGTAACTACATAACCGCCGTTTACACCGAAACCCTTACCAAGTGTTCCGATAATAACATCGACGTTAGCGCCACAATATTCTTCGGTGCCACGACCCGTAGGGCCAAAACCACCAACACCATGCGAATCATCAATTATTGAGATTAACCCTTCTTCAAATTGATCATCATATTTCTCACAAAGATCGGCAAATTCTTTTAGTGGCGCATTGTCACCACGCATACTAAAAATACCATCAGTTACTACTAATGCTCTCTTTGCTTTGCCTGCCCATTCTTGTATTTTTGCTTCTAAATCAGCCATATCATTATGTTTATAAATAGCTTTACCTTGGGGACGGGAGAGACGCATTGCTTGTATTATGCAATTATGATTTAGTTCGTCACTGATATATACAGTTTCTTTCGTTGCTAGCGGCATTAATACACCTAAACTAGTAACATAAGCAGAACTGAAAATCATACCGGATTCCTTACCATGAAATTTTGCTAACTTTTCCTCGAGTTCAATATGATGTTTATATGTTCCGCTGATGAATCGTACTGCACCGGGACCTACACCAAATTCCCTTGTTGCCTCTTCTTCTGCCTTCATTACTTCAGGATGTAAAGACATGCCAAGATATGAATTCGAATTCATTTTTACAAATTCCTTATCACCGTAACCTTCAACAAAATAGCGTACACTATTTTTACCTTCGGCTGGTTTCATACCGGTGATTACCATTTCATCACCCTTTGCTGAACCTTTGGCTTTTAAGTCTGCAACAGTATCAGTTAAAATTTTATTTAGTTTTGTAATTGACATTAATTTCTCCAAAAATTATAATTTTTTTGATAATACTTCTATCATATCTTTAGTCATTGCTTCAAGGTCGTATTCAGGTTCCCATCCCCATTCTTCTCTTGCTGCGGAATCATTCATGCTGTTAGGCCAAGTTTCTGCAATTGCTTTTTTTACAGGATCGACATCGTAATCCATTGTGAACTCAGGAATGTATTTTCTGATGGATTCGGCAATGATCTCGGGATCAAAACTCATTGCTGTTACATTGAACGCGTTGCGGTGTTTTAGTTTGGATGGATCTGCCTCCATTAAATCAATTCCGGCTTTGATTGCGTCAGGCATATACATCATATCGAGGAATGCCCCGGCTGGTAGATTGCATGTGTATTTTTTATGCTTAATTGCTTCGTAGTAAATTTCTACAGCATAATCGGTTGTACCGCCGCCAGGCAATGTTTCATTCGATATAATACCGGGATACCGAACACCGCGTGTATCTACACCAAATCTTTTAAAGTAATAATCGCATAATAATTCACCGGAAACCTTTGTTACACCGTACATAGTATTTGGTCTTTGAATAGTATCTTGAGGTGTGTTGTCAAGAGGCGTAGTAGGGCCGAAGGCACCGATGGAACTTGGAGTGAAAACAGCGCAATTAAATTCGCGAGAAACCTCTAAAACATTGTACAATCCATTGATATTCACATTCCATGCTAATACTGGATTTGCTTCGGCTACTGCTGATAGTATGGCTGCAAGATGATATATTGTATCAATATCATATTTTTTTACAACATTTGCGAGCGCTTTTGAATCAATACAGTCAACTACTTCAAAAGGACCGGAATTTAAGAGTTTTTCACTTGGTTTAGTTTTACGACCACCGGCCACCACGTTATCATTTCCATATTTTTCTCGGAGTGACATAGTCAGTTCTGAACCAATTTGTCCTACTGCTCCTGTAACAAGAATTTTTTTCATTTATTTACCTGTTTAATTGTTTATTTTAATGAATAAAAGACAAATTTATCTTAAATAATTAGATGTGAAAATTAGTTCAATAGACTCATCAATTTCAATTTTATAAGTAGGTAGGTTAAAGTTTATAAGGTTTGTCTTTTTCTGTATTTTAAAGATGGTAATAATAAATTAATTAGTATCCTAAAAGGTAACATCAATAAAAGTAAACCACCTATAAATAAGTTTAAAACCCAATTGAAATTACCTTTCTTGTGTTTTTTAAAATAATAGAAAAATGATATATGAGAAATATAAATCATTTTTATGCGAACTCTTTTATAGTTAGCACCACCGATATGAAATATATGTAACGAAGGATCAAACAATATTTTATAACCGGAATCCCATACTCTTTTACAAAGATCTACATCGGTGAAAAAAAATGGAAAATCTTCATCAAAATAACCGACTTCATCAAGGATATCCTTTCTTATCAATAAAGCAGAACTAGCAGGTTGATCGACAAATTGTTCTTCTTTATGGTTGAAATTGGTCATTTTCCAATAACCGAATTCCTTTGAATTTGAGAATATTTTACTCAATCCAAACATTGTATAGATTACATCCCTTCTTCGAGGAAATCGCCTGCATGATTTCTGAATACGGCCATCAGGAAATAGAAGTTGTGGAGCGATAGCGGATAAATTATTTTTTTCAGCCTTATTGACTAATTTTTTAATTGTGTTTTCTGGAGTGATTGTATCAGGATTTAGAAATAAAACGTATTTCCCGTGAGAATATTCAATACCTTGGTTATTACCTCTTGTATAACCAAGGTTTTCATTATTATAATATATGGATACATTTTTATTATTGATATTATTTAGTATAGATATAGTATCATCAGTAGAATTATTATCAACAATTATCAACTCACTTTTAATCTC
>JAUXHY010000209.1 GCA_030621275.1 bacterium
CCTTTCAGATTACGTGCACGATGGGCAATTTGCACCAGTTTACCCGCAGTCTCTCTATCAACACCGGATTCTTTTGATACAATTTCAACTTCCGTTTTTTACAAACTGCAGCAATTTCAATTATATCTTTAAAATTCCAAATACTACCTCCGCCTTTATTACATGTATTCTCAATACTTACTAACGAAGTAATTGGAAAATGTTCATCATCGGGATTGATATTTTTAGAAACATCGGTCGCTTTATATCTGCCTCTATTCCCATGCAATAATCTTGTTGATACACCTGAGTTGCGGGCAATACCACCACCTTCATAAACATATATATGACTCAATTCATCACAAATTACTTCGTCTCCAGGATTTGTATGAGCTTTAATTGCAATTTGGTTAGTCATAGTTCCGAATGGGCAATAGATTGCTGATTCCATACCAAACATATTGGAAATTTTCTCTTCAATATGATTTACAGTTGGGTCATCGCCAAATACAGCATCGCCTACGCGTGCTGAAAACATTGTATCAAGCATATCTTGCGTTGGTTTTGTAACGGTATCGCTTCTGAGATCAATCATGTCTTGTTCCTAAAGTTAAAATTTTACAAATAATAGAAATACACCCGCTACAGCGATAATTGCTCCGGCAAATGCACGAATTGAAACATGTTCCTTACCTATGAATATTACAGATGGAATAATTAAAATAGGCACTAGAGCTGTAATTGTTGAAGCCACCCCTGCTGTGATATAGTGCAAAGCGAGTAATGATAATGATACTCCTAAAAATGGACCTAAAAAAGCTCCCCCAAACATAAATCCCATTGCATTTATATTTTTAATTGCAATGAATACTTTAGACCATGATCGGTTTAGCGTAATAATAAGCATAAAACCAATGGTTCCAACGATGACACGAATTTGTGTAGCTGCAAATGGGTCGAGGAATTCGTTATTAATCATCATACCATATTTACTGAGTACATATCCTGTTGCTTGTCCAAGCGTACCCAAAAAAGCATAAATAATACCACTTTTTGTAACTCTTCTAATTTTCCTTTTAGTATTATTTTGATTATTATTTGATCTCTCTAAAATAACCCAGCTTACACCAATAAGTGTAATCAACATTCCTAACCATTGTTGAAGTGAATATATTTCGCCTAAGAAAGTCAATCCTAATAATGCTGAAATAGGTGCGGTGAGCGTCATGACTAACATTGATAAACGAGGACCAATTTCTACAAAAGCCTTGAACAGAAACAGGTCACCTAATGCAAAACCTATCAATCCGGATAAACCCAACCAAATCCAGGCATGCATGGGAAAGTCTACAGGAAATAAACTTCCATTAGTAAATAATGATAATATGAAAAAAAGTAATAAGGCAAGAACTAGTCTTATCAAGTTTACTGATAAAGTTCCCACTCTCTTTCCGGCGGCTTCAAAGAATTGTGAGCCAAATGTCCAGCAAAGTGCTGTACCAAACGCTGCAAGTTCACCTATATAAGATATATTCATTTATTATTTAATTTGCCACTTCTTTCCATAAATTAATTCGTCAAAAAACAGCAGTATTCTATTAAATATTGGGAAGAATTTTACTACTTTACGAATTAAATAATGAAACCAATTAGTACGATGTGAAAATGGACAAACAGCCATGCAAATACCGCAATCTGTACCATAAAATCTCCAAATTGAATAACAGTTTTCTACTTTAGTTGTCCATTTATAAATTCCCCTAACAAATGATTTATTATTTATGGAAAGTGCTTTTGTCGGACAACTTGTTGCACATTTTTTACATACATTACAGAATCGCGCTGTTCCAATTGATATGGGATTATCATAATCAAGGATTAAATTCGTTGTAACAGCACCAATTCGCACTCTACTACCGTATTTATCCGCAATAAGTATATTATTCCGTCCTAATTCACCTAGACCCGCTTGTATTGCTATAGGAGGCAGAATTATATCATAGTGAGCATCGTAATGTGCTTTAGCATCATAACCTAATTTCAAGACAATTGCTTCTAATGTTTTTGCAATAACCGCAGCCTGGTAATATTGGTTTGCTGATTCAAAAATTACATTTGCTTTTGGTGAATGACGCATCTGATTAAAATCCATCTCAACTAGAAATACGAATACAGATTTGTGCTCTAATTTTATTTTTTCACTATAATTATAATCCAATCTACCTTTATGACTATATATGAATATTTCTTCAAGATTTGTGCTTCCTACACCTACCGCACCTAATTCAGTAGCTATTCTTTTTAAAACTTTTGTATTCGATTTAGCATTTTTAAATAATTTAACATATTTGCTGACAATCTTTTCATTGATGGAAATATTTTCTATTGAATCAAATAATTGTGTTGCGCGTTCAGAATGATCTACATTGTAGTATTTCCCCTTTGGATCCAATAATGGTGGAAGACTTCTGATATGGTCATCTTTTTTCTTTAAGTTCGGATTATTTGAATAATAGTGATTGTATGCATCTGTATTTAGTGTACGTGCAATACGGGCAAACATCGTATCACGTTCATCAACTTTTTGATTTGGGATTGGAATAGTTTTCGGATTTTTTATATTAAATATTCTCAATTCATAAACATTTAATTTGTTAAATTTACTTATTCAAGTTGGTGTACCTGAAACTGTATATTAATTAATTTTGGCTATAATAAGGAGATTATATTTTGAACAAAACAATTAATTTAATTCAAAACAGACGATCAATACGATCTTACGAAAAAAGATTGGTTTCAGAAGAAAACAAAAATTTAATTATTAATTCGGCAATGCGATCTCCTACAGCAGGTAATATGATGTTATATTCGATAATAGAGGTTGAAGATCAAATGATTAAAGATAAATTAGTTAAATCTTGTGATAACCAACCCTTCATAGCTAAAGCTCCATTTGTATTATTATTTTTAGCTGATTATCAAAGATGGATGGATTATTTCACAATGTGTGATATCGATTCATATCGGAAAGATGAAAATTTATCAAACAGAACTCCTGAGGGGGGAGATTTACTGTTAGCATGTTGTGATGCATTAATTGCTGCTCAAACTGCTGTACTTGCCGCGGAATCGATTGGAATTGGTTCTTGTTACATTGGTGATATAATGGAGAACTATGAATTTCACAAAGAATTATTTAATTTGCCAAAATACACCTTTCCTACTACAATGTTGTGTTTTGGTTATCCCAAAGAAAAGTCGTTACTTAAAGAATTAAAACCGAGATTTTCTCAACAGTATATTCATTTTAAAAATGAATATAAACAACTTAATAAAGATGATTTTAAGG
>JAUXHY010000134.1 GCA_030621275.1 bacterium
CTGACCGATACTGCAGTAAATATGGTACGAATGGAAAAACAAAAGTCAGTTGCCGGCCGTGCTTTTAAAAGAGCACAGGAACGGTTAATTGATTTACTATTTCCGGATGAAAACCGAAAAAATCGTAATCGTACAAAGGAAGAAGAGGAACGCAGTAAACGTACACGTGCACGCATGATGAAAAAACTTAAGGATGGAGACCTTGAGGATAAGGACGTTTATCTTGAAGTAAAGCAAGATTCAATGCCGATTGGAATGCAGGTTTTCGGACCCATGGGAATGGAAGACATTGGATCAAATATCAAAGACATGCTTTCAAATGTTATGCCGGGTCGTAAAAAACAGCGTAGGATGAAAGTAAAAGATGCGCGTGGATATTTGATTGAATCAGAAGCTCAAAAACTTATTGATCAAGATGAATTAGTGCGAGTCGCGAAGGAAAATGTGGAAAATAACGGAATTGTTTTTCTTGATGAAATTGATAAAGTTGTAGGTGACGGAAATTCTTCCGGTCCGGATGTAAGTCGTGAAGGCGTACAGCGTGACCTGCTTCCCATTGTAGAAGGTAGTACTATACCAACCAAATATGGCTCGGTCAAATCAGACCATATATTATTTATTGCAGCGGGTGCGTTTCATGTAGCAACGCCATCGGATATGATTCCAGAATTACAGGGTCGTTTTCCCATCCGTGTTGAAATGGATAAACTATCAACAGCAGATTTTATCAAGATATTGACACATCCCAAATCAGCTTTAATAAAACAATATACTGCACTTTTGGCAGCAGAAAAAATGGAATTAGAATTTGATAAATCGGCAATTAAAGCAATCGCAGAAATTGCGACAGAAGTAAATAACAAAACTGAGAATATTGGTGCACGACGGTTGCATACAATAATGACAACATTGCTTGATGATTACATGTTTGAACATGCCGGAAAGCTAGAAAAAAAGATTACGATCACAAAAGCGATTGTAGAGGAAAAACTAGAAGGTATTGCCAAAGATGAAGATTTAAGCAGGTATATTTTATAATACTGAATTTGTTGGAGAACAGATGAAAAGAGATTTTATTCACATTACTGACTTTACTACTGAAGAGATTCTTGATACGTTAGAATTAGCGCGCGAACTAAAAGAAAAATTTCATAAAAAGGATAAACATCATATTTTTAAGGATCGTTCCTTGGCGATGATATTTGCTAAACCATCCGCACGTACACGTGTATCGTTTGAAACAGGTTTTACATGGATGGGTGGACATGCACTTTATTTAGGTCCGAACGATATTGGCATCGGAAAGCGCGAAGCTGTCAAAGATATAGCACGTGTATTCAGCCGTTATAATGATGTTGTTATGGCGCGGTTATTTGAACATAAACACATGTTAGAATTAGCAAAGCATGCCACAATTCCGGTGGTTAACGGCTTAACCGATTACAATCATCCTTGTCAAATAATGGCGGATATTTTAACTATATTAGAACATCGTGGTAATATAGATGATCCGAAAATTGTGTATGTTGGTGATGGAAATAATATTGTTAATTCGTGGTTGAAATTAGCCGAGCGTTTATCTTTGGATTTTGTATGTGCCTGCCCTGACGGATTTGAGCCTGATGAAGACACAATAAATTCTGCTCGAGAAGTTGGAATTTCCAATATTAATATTACACATGATCTAAAATCAGCGGTCAAAGATGCTGATGTAATTTATACTGATGTGTGGGCATCCATGGGACAAAAAGATGAGGCAGAAACGCGTGAAAAATTGTTCGCAGATTTTCAGGTAAATGAAGATATAATGAAATTAACCGGGAAAGATACTTACTTTATGCACTGTTTACCTGCTGAGCGTGGACGGGAAGTAACCGACGGAGTAATGGAAGCCGATTATTCAATTGTATTTGATCAAGCAGAAAATCGAATGCATGCACAAAATGCAATTATGGTAAAATTAGCTGAATGGAGTGGGATTATTTAAAAGTTGTCAATATCAATTATTTGTTTGATTTTACTCCAATTTTTTAGTTTTTCATTAAAATTATATTTTGCATTTGCAGGACTTGTAGATAGTAATGTTATATAATTTATATTATCAAATTTCGGGAAGTACTTATCATATAGCTTAGCGGCTTTTTGTCCATTGAATGCTATTGTATTAATTGAATGGTTATTTGTTGCTAATTCATCGATTTTATTAGGAGTTTCTCCTTTAATGGCAGAATCCAAGCTGCCTTTTCTTATAGCGGTATGACACACATCCCAAATTGCAATATTATTTTCTACTGCTAATGATTTTCTATTATCATAATTCGAGGAAAACTTTCTACTAAATAATGTAAATAGAATTTTCCAAAAGGCATTGCGCGAATGCCCATAATATTGTTGAAGTTCAAGTGACTTTTTACTCGGCAAAGTACCCAAAATCAATACTTTAGGATTTTTACCGATTATTGGCTGAAATGATTTTGTGACGATAATTATGGTTGGTTAACGTCTCCGGGCTTTGCGAAGTCTGAACGAAAAGAGGGTTTGGGGAAAGTGCTATTCCACTTTCCCCATAAAGCCCGTGTTAGACGACCGTTTTGATTGACAAAACCCAATACCGATATTTTCCTATTTCGTTTCTTATCTCATCATAGCTTTGATAAATTCTGCGGTACTCAACTTCTTGTAGCCTTTGGGCGCCTCGAACTCAGAATCAGGGATATTCTTTTTCTCTACTTTTTTAGCCTCGGTTACTTCTTCTTTATTTCCTTCCTCATCGTATGTTAATCTTTTGAGTGGATATCCTTGTTCTATTAGCTTCATATACTCCGGAGAAGATTCGTAGGACTCTTCTGCCTCCGGTCCTCTCATCGCTTCCATGATCTGTGTGAATTTATTTAGGTCAAGTTCATCTTTGATGTTTATCTTTGAGCAAATCCATAATTCCTCTTTCAATTTTCCATCGACCAATACCTGATGCTTCTGACCTGAATAACCGGCTATGGTGGTTTTTCCCGAGGTCTTTTTCACCTCCACTTTGACCTTCTTTTTTAGAGTAGGTTCTTTGGTTTCCTCTTCCATTTTGTCCTTATACTGCTTATATGCCTTTCTCTGCTCGGGAGTCATTTTCTTTAGCTGCGCTTCCTCCATTTGCTTCTGCCCTTCTTTCATACCTTTCCGGTATTCTTCAAGTGTGCCACTCCAGTATGCCTTGCGTTCAGGACTAAGAAAATAAATGAGCCCTTTTTCCAGGTCAAACATCATTGTTTCTGAACCCACACTCTTCATCCTGTTATTTTGGATGTAGGTAATTCTTGTGGTTTTCTCTCCTTCGCGATTCGTAGTCACCTCTTCTACCACCCAGCCGGCAAAAGCCTGAGAAGCTAAGAGAAGAGTACTGAATATAAGAAGAAGTCCTTTTGCTTTCATCATTACCTCCCATTTATTGAGGGTAAGTTTTCATTACACATAGGATTAATTTTCTTTTTGTCTCCCCCTCATTAGAAACATAAAGTTAAGTTAATCCTTATTCTTCAAAGGCATCACCTCCTTTCTGTTTTTAGGTCGCCAGGCAACGTTTAGTATATGCAAAGTGGGCGATTGCGGGGCAATTCATTATCAAGTTATATAAAAGTTAAAGCGGGCTACAGCCATTGAATTTACTACTATCACGCCTATTTTGTATATACATTGTTAGGTGCTGCCATTATTTTATTGTTTTTAATCTATTCTTTATAAAGATACTTACTAAAATCCCTATTGTAATTGTCGTTAGCCAATTTATAGTAATTGTGGCGACTTCGAATCGATAACTCCTGTCAATTCCGAATTTGATAGTATAAAAAACAAATGAGAGAACCATTAATAAAAATGCTGATATAAGTATCAGTCGAATAGTCCTTTCTAATCGGTTTTTAAGAGAAAAGATAAAAGACAAAAATAAAAATGAAATACTCATTGTGATGTAGCCTAAATCTTCCATCGCAATAAATATTCCGTGTCCATTATATTGAGTTAGTAAAGCAATCCCTTCCGTCTCACCTTTCATCATGCTCATAGGTACTACTGAAAATTGAACGAAGTATGCAATCAATAAAACTATAGCAGAAATTAGAGCAAAAGCAACACTGATAAAACTAAATAGCTTTTTTTCAATCGGGGCAATAAAATGATTTGAAATAATAAACAATAAATACGCAAATAGCTGAAAAATTGCCAAATACATCCAATAGTAATCTCTCGGGTAATATGACAAAATATCAGAATATGGATAACTCATACAATCGCCCGGACAGTATGGTCCCGCTGGTGGGATAGCTGTCATTGCAACCCCCCACGTAATAATTGTCAATAGAGTTAAAGATAGTGATGAGTATAATCCAAATTTTAATGTCGTTTTCTCAGTATTCATAATTTTTCGAGTTTATTTATGTTTAATCTTACCTGTATTATCCTGTTTTTTTGGTTGCACCTAACATCCCAACATACGCATTGCGTTTATTACGCAATTCTCCGGTTAAAGCGCATTATGTTTATTACGAGTTAAATAAATTCTTATATTCTTCAGTGTCCCTGTGGTTATACAAATTTTTTCAACTCCAACTCATCCCCATCAAAAACAGCATAGGAAAAAGTTTTAATCCATTCGCCAAGTATAATTAATTTGCCTTTGCCTATATTTTCTTCGGTATGTTGGTGGTAATGTCCAGTGAGGAAATAATCAATTCCATTTTCAATCGCCGGTGTAGCAACTCGTATTAACTCCTCTCGTACTCTTAAATTATGTTCTTCACTATGCTCAAAGTGCCGACTGCGGCTCGCCACCCATTCTGCAAAAC
>JAUXHY010000218.1 GCA_030621275.1 bacterium
ATAATTAACAAAAAAGGAACGCTTTTAGTAGCGTTCCTTTTTGTGGACAGGTTGGTTACGTTTTGGCATACAGTAGCCTGTAAGTCTTGATATTGTTGACCATTAGTCGGGCTCATAACCCAAAGGTCGTAGGTTCGAATCCTATCCCCGCTACGACGAAAACCTTTCAATTTTGGAAGGTTTTTAATTATAATCTACAATTTTACAATATGACGCTGCCACGAATTTACCGAAGGTAACTGCTCCGTAATAAAATCATCAAGATGTTGTAAGAGAGCTGAGCGGATGGTAATTACCAAATGCCCTCCAAAGTTTTTTACAACTGATTGCAATCCGGGCAAAAAACAACCACCGTCAAATTCCAATATGCCGACTTCGTCAACTATAATCCAATTGACATTTTTGATTGATATTAGCTGATCGTTTCCCCAATTAATGCTGTTTTTGTATAAATTAAATTTGCCGATTTTTATATCAGTATCAATTTCATCCATAGTGGTTAATTGATGTCTCTCATTAGTGGAAATTCTTATAATATCGTGATGCCATTTGTCATCTGATTCCTGACTCTTTTTGGAGATTATTCCGTCAACCGTTTCACTTTTACTTCGTAATAATTCAATCAATTGTTCCACCCACGGAGTTTTGCCAACGCCTGCATCTCCAACGACTACAATCAGACAAGGGTTTTCAGTATTATCATTTTGATTAAGGAAATCCTTAGGAGTAATTGCCGCAAACTTTGCTTCATCTTTGATAAGTTGATCAGACAATAGGAAAAAGTCGGTGAATATATCACTGAAAAAATCAAATAATAATTCGAGCGAACGTTGGTTTTTCCATCTATTTTTTAATTGAGTATAACGAGCATTCAAAATACTTTTGATCTTAGGGAATATTTCATTCGATAGATTATATAATACATCAAAATTCTTAATACCGAATTTTGAAAATAGCGGTTTGATTTTTTCAATATCTAAATCAATTGTTAGTACTTGAAACAATAGGAAAACTGAAATCCCCCGCATAGTCATAAACATTGTTTTTTGTAATTGCATGCTGTTATAATTGATTCACAGGAAGGATTTATCTTGTACGCCGGTGAAAAGCGGCACTATCAAAACTAAAAATAAAATAACGATCCAAAATTTATAATTTTTTAAAGGTTGAACGGTCTTCGCATTATATATAATTGCGATGCCGAAGAGCAGCGCCACAATCAAAAATGGGTGTAATCTTAAAAGAAATAATCCGGATAAGATTAGTAAAGCAGTCCAAAACCGTTTTGAACGAAAAAAATCCATATTATTGCGCAAATTGCGCTGATAATCGCTTTTTAAGCGCCCAAGCAAAATATGCTGCGCCTAACGGTAAAATGATCTGCGCTACAAGATAGATTCCCAAAATCCACCATCCGGCGCTGAAGCCCACGCGGTCGGAAAATCCTTGCGCTAATTCTAAAACTACCGGAACAAAATCGGCGCCGAACAAAATTGTTTTGGTTACAATAGTTTGAAATATCGGATACAGCGCCATTACCAAACCCGACGCGAAAAAACCCAATCGCCCGGGGCGGAAAAGTAATATAGCAGCTTCAATTAATGCTCCTTCCATAACAATTGCGATGAACGGATTGAGCTTGACCGTGGCAAAACTGAGCGCCTTAATAAATGCAGCGACAAGCGCCATTAAAAAAGTGCTTCCGCGCGTAGGATTGTAAATCCGGGCAATTAAAATTATGACTAAAGCAATTGATGCAAGAATTGAACCGGAAAACGGAAGATTAAGCAAATGCAGCGCATTGCCTAACGTGGCTTCAACGAAACCCCACAAAGTTCCAAAAACAGCAATTGATACAATTGATTTCCGATCCATTAATTCAAATCTCTCGATTTGTTATCATTATATCGTTTTATATAATAATTGAGCGATGTTCGTGGTATCCCTAACAATTTTGCTGCTTTTGTATGATTATATTTAGTCATTTCCAAAGCTTGGTCTATGAGTTGTTTTTGAGCAATGTGTAGCAAATTTGATTTCGGTTGAGGATCAAGATGAACGTTAAATGCCTTAGATTGGACTTCAGTTAATTGTTGCAGGAGAGTAGAATCAATTTTATGTGTATCATCTAAATGAAGGGTTTCATTTTTTATTAATAATACAGATCTTTCAATAAAATTGCGTAATTCACGAATATTACCCAGCCAAGCGGCTGATAATAAAAAAGACTCCATCTCTTTATCAATTTTTAATACGGATTTATTAAATACTTTATTGAATTCTTCTATAAAATACTTTGTCAACGGAATTATATCGCTTTTTCGTTCTCTCAAAGCCGGAATTTCTAAATTGGCAACATTCAATCGGTAATATAGATCAGGTCGAAACTTTTTTGTTTTAACTAAATCGGAGATATTGGAATTCGTAGTTGCAATAAACCGCACATTTATTTTCCTTAACCGTGTTCCGCCAATGCGATAAAATTCATTATTTTCCAATACATGCAAGAATCTTGTTTGTAAGTCTAAATTCATATCACCTATCTCATCGAGAACCAAAGTACCGCCATTTGCCTGTTCTATCAGTCCTACTTTACCTTTTTGCCGTGCACCTGTAAAAGCACCTGATTCATATCCAAATAGTTCACTTTCGATTAATTCGTATGGTATTGCGGCACAATTAATTGTTAGTAATGTATTATTAAATCTTGAACTTTTGGAATGAATATAACGTGCTATTAGATTTTTACCTGTTCCTGTTTCACCGGTGATTAAGATGGTGGAATCGGTTTCCGCATAATTTTTAGCTATATTTATAATTTTAGACATTCGTGAAGAAAACGAAATAATAGTGGGTAACTCCATATCTACTTGACACTCTACCTTCAGTTTTTCCACTTCTTTTCTTAAACGATGATTATCAAGTGCTTTTTCAACTGTATGGCGAAGTATTATTGTATCTTCTCCTTTTTGAATAAAATCATAGGCACCATTTTTCATTGCTGATACCGCCAAATCTATTGTACCATACGCCGTTAGCATTATTACTGATATTTCCGGATAGTATTCCTGAATTTCTTTTAATACTATTATGCCATCAGTTGGACCTAATTTGTAATCTAATAAGATCAGATCAATCGGATTATTTCTAAGTACTTTACGAGCGTCATCAATATTTAATGCAGTGTAAATTTCCTTTTCACTATCTTTTAGTAATCGCTTTA
>JAUXHY010000001.1 GCA_030621275.1 bacterium
GAAGAAAAAGGATATCAGTGGTTATCTGATAGTTCCACTACAGATTAGTGAGTTAATAGATTTAATGCAACACGAAGCACAGTTTAAAACATTCTTACAATCGCAAAGCGATGAACCTCAGGCTATGTTAGACATCCGTAAAGATGCATTCAAAAATTTTCTGAAAATTGGATATCCGACAAAAAAACATGAAAATTGGCGTTACACTAATTTGACATCATTAGCAAAAACCGAATACAAATTCCCTAACGGAGAAATGAGCAAAATTGATGACAATATTATCATTGAACATTTCATTGATAATTGTCATAGAATTGTATTTGTTAACGGAATATTTGCTGCTGAACTTTCAGCGCTTGATGAAATTGCCAAACAAATTTCAGTAAAAAATATTTCCGATTCATTTAACAATTTAAATCACAATTCTACTGAAAACGATACAAATCCATTTATTTTATTAAATAAGGCGTTTGCCTATGGCGGATACCTTATTGATATTGATTCAAATTATAATGAAGATAAACCTTTACATATTCTAAATATTATTTCTGATAAAAATGATTTTATTCAATATCATCAACAAAATTTGATCACTATCGGTAAAAATAGTCAAGCTTCTATTATAGAAGAAAATGTGAATACAAACCAAAAGGAATTATTAAAAAATACAATTTATAATATTCAAGTTGATGAAAATTCAATATTATCCCACATTTTATTACAACAAAATCATACTAAATCTAAAGATCTAAATCACATTTTTGTTGAGCAGCAAGATAACAGTACATATAATACCCAGATGATTAATATTGGTGGTGAATTAATACGTAATGATTTGAACGTTCAAATCAATGGAGAAAATTGCGATACGGATATTTCCGGTTTAAGTTTGTTGTCAGGGAAAGATCATGTCGAAAATTATACAATTGTTAGCCATAATAAACCCAATTCAAATAGCCAACAATTATTTAAATACATTTTAGATGAATCATCGGAAGGTGTATTTAACGGATTAGTGACTGTTCAACCTGATGCTCAAAAAACCGATTCACAGCAGACAAATAAAAACATTTTGCTTTCTAAGAATGCTCTAATGAATTCCAATCCGCAGTTAGAAATTTATGCAGATGATGTAAAATGCTCGCACGGTTCAGCAACCGGTGAGTTGGATGAAGATGCAATATTTTATTTACGCTCCAGATGTATTGATTTAATGGCTGCAAAATCATTATTGATCGAAGGATTTGCCAAGGAAGTCACAGATAAAATTAAAATTGATTCTGTTAAAGATAAATTGAATAGTGAAATTCTAAAAAGATTAGCTGGCTAGAAAAAAATAGTAAAATGAATGAATTACAAGAATTATATCAGCAAGTAATTATTGACCATAATCATAATCCACGAAATTTTCATGAGATTGAGCACCCCTCGCATTCAGCAAAGGGTCACAACCCTCTCTGTGGGGACAAAATTGATATTTACTTAACAATTAAAGAGAATATAATTACAGAAGTCAGTTTTATGGGATCGGGATGTGCTATATCTAAGGCATCTTCGTCACTGATGACAGAAGCACTAATAGGCAAAACAGTGACAGAAGCACAAAAGTTATTCGATTCAGTGCATAATATGATTACAAGCGGTAAAGCCGATGCGGAAGACATCGGCAAATTGGCGGTTTTATCAGGCGTACACAAATTTCCGGCACGTGTAAAATGCGCAATATTACCGTGGCATACAATGAAAAACGCATTAGAGAAAAAAACTCAAACGGCAATTACAGAATAAATATTATGGATACGGAAAAAATTATATTAGAAAGAAATGTTAGCGCATTCCTGATACCATCCGGTGATAAAGTAACTTTACAAAAAGGTGAACCTGTATCAATCACTCAGGCGTTGGGTGGCAGCTACACAGTTATGCTAAATGGAAATCTATTCAAGTTAGATGGTGATGAAGCTGATGCAATTGGCAAAAAAACTATTCAAACTATTATTAATCCTTCCGATTCTGAAAAAAAAGAAGTGAATGAGCAACAAGTTTGGGATCAATTAAGAACTGTTTATGACCCTGAGATACCAGTTAATATTGTAGATCTCGGTTTAATATATGACTGTAAACTAACAAAACTCGAGAAAGGTACTAAAGTAGATATAAAAATGACTTTAACTGCACCAGGGTGCGGAATGGGACCCGTCATCACAGCAGAAGCAAAGCAAAAAGTACAAGGCATTCCCGGTGTTGTTGGTGTAGATATAGAACTAGTTTGGGAACCACTTTGGAACCGTGAAATGATGTCAGAAACTGCTCTATTACAACTAGGAATATTATGAGCAAATTCGATGTAAACAAAATTCGTTCTGACTTTCCTGTTTTCACTGATAAATCACTAGTTTATTTAGACAGCGCTGCGACTACACAAAAACCCAAACAGGTTATTGATGCAGTGTCAGATTTCTATTCTAACTATTATGCTAACGTCCATCGCGGTATTTATGAATTAAGCATGAAAGCCACTGAGGCATACCATTCTGCCAGACAAAAAGTTGCAAATTTTATAAACTCTTCAGACTGGCGTTCAATCGTTTTTACAGGTGGTACAACTGAATCAATTAATTTAGTAGCATATAGTTGGGCGAGGAAAAATCTAAAAACCGGTGACGAGATACTAATAACTGAAATGGAACATCATAGCAACATAGTTCCATGGCAATTAGTAGCAAAAGAAACCGGCGTAATTTTAAAATATATTCCAATAAATACAAATGGTACTCTAGACCTAAGTAATATAGATGAATTGCTCACGAATAAAACAAAACTAGTAAGCGTTATACATCAATCGAATGTATTTGGCACTATCAATCCTATCAAGAAAATAATTACTCATGCCAAAAGAGTTAATGCTCTCACATTTATTGATGCTGCACAAAGTATTACTCACAGTCAAGTTGATGTACAAGATTTGGATTGTGATTTTCTTGCGTTCTCTGGACACAAGATGTTAGGTCCAACCGGTATCGGTGTTTTATATGGGAAACCTGAATTGCTAGATTCAATGACACCATTCATGGGTGGTGGAGATATGATCAATTCCGTAACAATGACTAAATCTACTTGGAATGATATACCATATAAGTTTGAAGCAGGTACTCCCAACATTGCCCAAGCCATAGGGCTTGGAGCAGCGATTGATTACATAAATGAAATCGGAATTTCGAATATCCACAAATATATACAACACCTTTTAAATATCGCTTTGGAAAAATTACGAGCAATTGATAAACTAACAATATATGGGCACCAAGTTGGCGAAAGTAGTTCAGTAATCAGCTTTAATTTGGAAGGTGTCCATCCTCATGATTTAGCGCAATTCTTAGATCAGGATGGTATTGCAGTTCGTGCCGGTCACCATTGCGCACAACCGATTATGGATAAACTCGGAGTCAGTTCTACAATTCGAGCAAGTTTTTATCTATATAATACAGAAAAAGAAATTGATAAATTATGTGCAAATTTAATTAAAACTGCTAAATTTTTTAAAGGATTATAATGTCTAAAGAACGTGTATCTTGGGAAAACTATTTTATGAACATCGCACGAGAAGTTGCTACTCGTGCAACTTGCGATAGAAAAATGGTTGGGGCCGTTATAGTCCGTGGGAAAACAATCCTTTCTACCGGTTATAACGGAAGTTTACGCGGATTACCACACTGTGATGAAGTTGGACATGAAATGGAAAACGGACATTGTGTACGCACTGTACATGCTGAAGCAAATGCAATCGTCCATGCAGCTCGACATGGAATTAGAGTAGAAGGGGCAGAAATATTTATTACCGCTTCTCCATGTTATAACTGTTTTAAACTGATTGTTAATGCAGGTATAACTAAAATTTACTACGGAGAATTCTATCGCGATGAGCGCATAACAAAACATGCTGAAGAACTTGGTATTAAACTAGTACATCTTAATGATAACTAATTTCAATTTTTCTGTAATATATTAAAAATTTCTTCCCGAATATTCGCCTGCGTAACAACATGCTCTACGTGACCATGTTTTTGTAACCACGGTGTAGTCTGAAAATCTTTAGAGGTCTTTTTACCTGTATATTGCTCAATAACACGCCTACCGGAAAATCCGATATTACCGGCATGCTTCTGAAATAATCTTATTCCACGTGAACCATAACCAATTGCTACACCTCCTAAAGTAGGATCAGTAATTATTGTAATGACCGGCAAACCGGCTTGCTCAGCACGTGTTAAAGCAACATGCGCTTTGGGAATACTTACCATAGATGAACAACCCTCATGCATACGTGCACCTCCACCGGAAGCCTGCAAAACCATTGACTTTTTACTCTTAATAGCAATCTCAGTTGCTCTCCATATTTTTTCACCGGTACTCATACAAAATGATCCACCAAAGAATCCAAAGTCAGCTCCACAAAAAACTATATCATGTCCCATTATCTTAGCATCACCAGTAATCATTGAAGTCATTAAACCGGTTCTTTTGCGAGCGCTTTTTAATTTATCATTATATTCAGGGAATCCTAATATATCCTTATCTACCATCAATTTAGTTTCTGCATGTTCAACAAATGAACCTTCATCAAACATATTATCAATGCAATCCCATATTGATGGTCTCGTATAACGATGACCACACACATCACAGACGAAACCATCATTTTTCAATTTTTCAAATCGAATCGGATCATATTTATGAACACCGTTTGATGTATAACACCCTTTGTGCCGTTTCAAGTAACCATTACTATTTGGTAGCGGTAATCGTGATACTTTTCGTTGAATTGCATTTACTTCTTCAATTGTTGTTTCCGACCACTGTCCTATTTTTGACCATCTTTCTATTCTGCCTGAAATTAATTTACCTTTTGGTATAGACTTCAATTTCGTAACAGCTTTATCAAGATGTGAATGTAATGAAGCAATGGCTTGTTCTTTAAATCTATGTGCAGGTCCTTCCTTTTCCGGTACCAAAATATCAACAATACCTAATTCATAACCTTCTCGCGAAGTAATTCGTGAAGCGGAAGCTGCTTCATTTGCTCTGCTACGCGTATGATATAGAATTGATGAGCATGCTTCCGGCGTAATCACTAAGTATGTGGAATTCTCCATTGCTAATACTTGGTCACACCCTGTTAGTGCAATGGCACCACCGCTACATGCACGATTAATAATTACAGAAATAGTTGGGACAGTAGCTTCTGCCAAGGCATGGATTGTATCACCAATTCGCCAGGCAATTCCTCCTGCTTCGGAAGCTTCAGTGGGATCTGCTCCGGGAGTATCAACAAAAATAATGATTATACGATTTTCCTTATTGGCAACATCAATTGCTTTAATGGCTCGTTCGTATGAAGCAGGCGTTGGCATACCATCATTCCATTTACGCATTTCACCATTATTACGCATCACTTTAGTTAATTCTTTATAATCAGATGTTGGACCGGTTTGCTGTCCGATTAACATAACAGGTATTTTTTCATCTTCAATTTCTAAAATGGCTCTGTGCGTTTGTATCAAACATGCACCAAAATCATCGCTTCTAAAACAAAGTTCCGGGTCAGAAAATATTTCTAGGTAATCTAAATATTTTGGTCTTTCAGGATGGAACGATAATTGATATTTTTCAAATTCATCAAGCTGATGATAATCGATTTTTCCTTTTCGTTCAAATGGAAGATAAAAATGATTTGCCATATTAATGTTCTGCCTGTATCTGTGCGATTCTATACAATATAATTATTTACTGATAGCATAAATTAAGAAATAATAGCTATAGCTCGTATTAGTTCAATTTGTTTCAAGTAATATAAGTAAAAACCCTCAAGGGTTAAAAAAACCTTGAGGGTTTTAATAAATAACTTATTGAACTATAATGCAGAAGCAACCATTTCAGCAATATCTAAAACCTGCATAGTATCTTCTTTGCCTTTTAATTTCATTGCATCATCCATCATAATAGTACAAAAAGAACACGCAGTTGCCACAACATCAATTCCTGTATCAATTGCTTCTTGAAATCTTACATTATTAATTCTTTCTCCATCTTCAATATCATACCACATATTTCCTCCTCCGGCACCACAACAGAAACTGTTTTTTCTATTCCTTTCCATTTCAATTAACTTGCCGTCTTTTAATACAGAATTAATAACCTTGCGCGGAGCTTCATACTCACCGTTATGACGTCCTAAATAACAAGCGTCATGATAAGTTATATTATCGTCTATATATTTATTTAATTTCAACTTACCGGATTCAATCAATTCCATGATGAATTGTGAGTGATGTTGAACTTCATAATTTCCTTCAAAATCACCGTATTCATTTCCAATTGTATGGAAACAATGCGGACATGGAGTTATTATCTTGTTAAACTTATATTTATTGAACGTTTCTATATTTTGTAATGCCAATGTCTCAAATAGATATTCTTCACCTAAGCGTCTTGCAGAATCACCTGTGCAAGATTCCTCATTGCCTAAAACAGCATAATCAATATTTGCTGACTCTAATATTT
The DNA here is from genome assembly GCA_030621275.1 of bacterium. Classification (GTDB taxonomy): domain Bacteria; phylum Fidelibacterota; class Marinisomatia; order Marinisomatales; family JAHJCW01; genus JAHJCW01. Next base: position 6,562 of record JAUXHY010000001.1, read on the forward strand.
TTACCATCGCTTTAGCGATTTTTTGATTACGTGGATCATACGAGCCAGCACAACCAACCCAATATAGTACATCGGCTTCTTTCTTCTCAGACATTAATGGTAATTCGATACCTGCATCACTAGCCCATTTTGTACGCTCACTTTTGGAAAATCCCCACGGGTTTCCGGTGTTCATAGTTTTTTCCAAACTGTCTGCAGCTTGTGGGTGGGGTTTTCCCTCCGACAATACTAAATATCTTCTCATATCAGTGAAAGTCGGGACGTGATTAATCAGAACAGGGCATACTTCCGTGCAAGCACCGCAAGTAGTACATGACCATAATTCAGTTTCGGTAATCGGTTTTCCGACTATTCCATCAACATCCTTTTTATTTAAATACTTATCATACAATTCTTGTCGTATATCAGTGATGATCTTCATTGGTGAAAGCGGTTTATCAGTATTATAAGCGGGACATACATCTGTACATCTACCACATTCTGTACAAGCTATACTGTCTAATAATTGCTTCCAAGTAAAATCTTCCAACTTTGTTGATCCTAAAGATATCTCATCCGGGTCCATATCAGGATCTTCCATCAATTTGCTAACAAACATTGGTTTTACTTTACCGCGTAAATCGCGATCAGTTAATGCAATATTTATTGTGGATACAATTGTATGGAATACTTTAGTATTTGGAATAAACGCAATAATCAAAAATGAAAGTAAGGCGTGACTCCACCATAAATATTGTTCTAGCGCAGTCCATGTTTCGCTACTTAGCAAACTTGATATTTGATAACCCACCCAAGAATATTGAGCAGTTGAGGGCATATCGATTGCTAAGCGGGCTGCTTCTGATAAAAATCCGCCAATTATTAATACTAAGATGTACAACAAAATACCGGAATCGCCTAATAGATTACCCCTACCTTTGAATGCATCTTGCGGTAGTGATTTTGGTTTATTGAAATGTCTGCGGTATAAAGCCAATAATATTCCAATTAGCGCCATCACCCCGCCAGTATCATTCAAAACAGCAAACCACGGTGTATCTAAATTTGGTAAATATTCTATGAACCAACCCCTTGCTAAAAAGAAATCTACGGTTGTAGCGAATAGTAAAATGAAAAAACCAAATCCAATCAAAAAATGCATAATCGCTGCATAAATATTTGATATTCTGAACACTCTGCGTTGTAGAATGCCAAAATAGATTAAATTGAAAATCGCAGGAATTATTTTAATTTTATAATCGGGATCGCTTTTGCCAATACGTATCGCGAGAAATCGCCGAATGTTATAAATAAAAACGACTATCGCAATTAATGCGAATAAATATAGTACAACCGGAACGTGGTGTGATGCTTCCACTACTCCCTCCTACATTTTTTGGTTAGGAGAATTATTAAAGTATTGCCATTTCATCTAAATAGAAATGGCAATACCTATATTTTTATTGATTCTTTAAAGATTCTGTTAGTTTTGGTACGATTTCTAAAATATCACCAACAATACCATAATCAGCTACTTCAAATATTGGTGCATCCGGATCACGATTAATTGCAACAATATTTTTTGAACCTTTCATTCCTACAACATGTTGAATAGCTCCTGATATACCTAAAGCCAAATATAGATTTGGTGTAACACTCTGACCTGAACTACCAACTTGATGAGAATTTGGCAACCAGCCTGAATCAACTATCGGACGTGAAGCACCGATTTCTGCTTTTAATGCAACAGCTAAATCTTTGACCATTGGCATATTTTCTTCTTTTCCAACACCTCTGCCAATTGATATAATTTTGTCTGCCGCAGTTAAATCTACCCCACCGGATTCTTCTTGGAATGGTTCCTCAGAAGTTGTTTTTAATTGAGCAGAATCTAAAGCTACTGCAACAGTACGTATCTCTGCTGAGCCATTTTCAAGATTATCTGCTGAATACGCGGCAGATTGAAATCCTACTAAGACAGGTCCTTCAACTTTTGATTCAATATCAACAGTTAATTTTCCGTGTATTACTTGTTTGGTGTATAATGTTTTACCACCATCTGTTTTATATCCAATAACATCAGTAATTAATGGTTTTTGAAGACGTGCACTAACTTTTGGGAAAAAATCACGGACTAGATATGAATAACCCATTATCACAAAATTAGGTGATTCTTTTTCAACAACTTGTTTAATTGTTTCTGCATAGGCATCAGCAGAGTAACTATTTAAATTGTCATCTTCAACAAGTATTACCTCATTAACATTAAAACCAGATGCTTCTTTAGACAGATTAGCTGAATCTTTACCGAACGCTAACACACTTACTTTTTGATTAATATCTTTTCCTAAAGCTTGAGCGGCTACTAATGCTTCCTTACTTATGCGATGAATTGTTCCATTTACTCCTTCTAATACGACTAAAATATCCATGACAACTCCTAAATCGCTTTAATTTCTTTTTTAAAAATATCTACCATCTTTTCAACTATTTGATCGGCAGATCCTTCTATCATCTCAGTTCGTTTTTCAGCTTTATGCGAATACAACTTCGAAAATTCTTGCATTGGAGTCCCGCTGACTTTTATGTCGCCTTTAGCGATAGATTTAATTTCTTTCTTTTTAGCGCCCATAATTCCTTTTAACGATGGATAACGTGGCTGATTCAAACCCGATTGAATTGTAATGCAAGCCGGGAAAGGCAATGTAACCCACTGAAACCAACCTGATTCAAGTTCGCGCTTAACGCGCAGTTTACCATCCTGTAACTCTACGCCCATTACTAATGTGGCAGTTGACATTCCAAGTAATTCACCCAATATCACACCAGTTTGACCTGAACCTAAATCATCAGATTGCAAACCGGAAAGAACCAAGTCAAATGACTCATCTTTTATGGATTCAGCAAAAATACTCGCAACCATAAACGGGTCTGTTTCATAAGGAGCTTCTTCTTGTATGTGTATGGCACGATGACCACCCTTAGCCAAAGCCTCCCTGATTATTTTAGGAGTGCGATCTGCCGGTCCCATGCTAATGACTACTACTTCCCCTTCACCACCGGAACGTTCAATAATCTGCAGAGCTTCTTCTAAAGCGTACGAATCACTTTCATTTGTAGCAAAATCGACTGACCCTTCGTCAACCCATTTTTCATTGGAATCAATCCGCAATGGGGATTCACTTCCAGCTACTTGTTTAACTAAAACACCTATTTTCATATTGTGTCCTCCAAAACTGTCAAAAATTCTTTTTATTGTATTCCGATTTATTTATTTTAAAAAATAAACCGACCGGTCGGTCTATTTTACAAGATTTCTATAATTATTGCAAGATTTATTCAGAAAAATTATAATATTTTATTTAAATAAATCGTATTAAATTACTAAATAAGTTCGATTAGTTTTATACTATATGATTATGCTAAGGATATGTTCTAATAAAAAGCGGTAGGGGGTGTAACACTCACTGGGAGCGGGGGAACAACCAGCAATTAGTGAAACGCACCCCTACCAACTAACGCCGAAAACTACCAACAATCTTATAATCTCAACAAGTGATTTTTATTAATAACATTCTACCTAATTGCTTAAATTATTCACAATAGATTAGTTAATTCTATGAATATTTTAATAAAAATTGATCACGCCATATTCCATTTTATTAACGATTCAATTGCCAATCCAATATTGAATTTGATCATGCCAATTGTAACAAATGAAAATAATATTATCGTACCATTAATTCTTATTTGGTTTTGGTTACTTATGTTTCAAGGAAAGCGTGGTAAGATTGCTGCAATATTATTATTACTCACAGTGATACTTGCCGATGTTATTGCAGCACAAATAATAAAACCATGGATTGGCAGAATTCGTCCTTCCCGTGCAATGCTAGATAATATAAATTTATTAGTATCAAAGGGTGGAAAATATGGTTTTGTATCGAATCATGCTGCCAATACTATGGCTGCTGCTACGATAATCGGTTACTTCTATAAAAAATGGAAATATTTTGCTATAATTATCTCAATAATTGTTGGGTTTAGTCGCATTTATATAGGAGTGCATTATCCATTTGATGTGTTTGGTGGATGGCTATTTGGCTATACTCTTGCTTGGGGTATTTTAAGTATTTGGGTAATACTCAAGATTCGAGAAAAAAAAAGAGGGCGTACCTGGATTAATTATACCTAAAACAATTAATTGGGCAATTCTGATTTGGGTGGTTTTATTCCAAATTTCGGAATGCCTTCTTGCTGATGGACTTTTATTTCCCCATATTTCTTCTCAAATTTGCCAATATTATCTTTTAGAGCCATCATGAATGATTTTACATGTGGCGGAGCCATAATAATTCTTGAATGTACTTTAGCTTTTGGTACTCCCGGGAGAATACGTGTAAAATCCATTACAAACTCGGCGGGCGAATGAGTTACAACAACAAAATTAGAATATTCACCAGAACCTACTTTTTCATCTAACTCAATATTGATTTTTTGCATATTTGATGGTGTTTTTTTCTGATCCATAGGTTTCTCTTATAATATATTATGTTTTGCCAAATTCACTTTTATTAAATTCTTCCCAATCTTCCTCAATTCCTTTAAACTCTTCAATCACCTCAGGTAGATCATCGGCAGTATTATTTTGGATATGTTCATGTTCATTTTCATAAAAACTTAACATATCTTTCTTTTTCTCAAACTTTGAAGGATCTACATCTTCTTCCTCATCCGGTTCTAATCTTTCAATATCTTCACTATAAACAGCTTCATCGAAGAAATCAAGATTTTCAACAATACCATTGGTCATCAAATATTCTAAGAAATCAAGATATTTACGATCTTTTAAATCTGTTTTACATTCAACGCAAACTAATTTTTCTTTTAAGTCTTCTTCCTTCAGTGGTGCTTCACAATTCGGGCAAATAATACCTTCTAACATTAATAATATCCTTTAAAAGTGGGCGGTAATATAATTTGTCAAAATATGACGGTCAATACTTAGTTGTATAATGATATTATTTTATTAACAATCTTGTTAATAAATCTTTTTCCGCCCCTGAAAGCGATTTTCCACGTCGGTTTTGCATCACTTCAGCGGAATTGAAAAATTTTGTTTCACTTGTTTTCATTCTTTTTCCATTTAAAAACCAAGTAAACGGCTTTAGCTTCCTCGGAGGAAATCCATTAGTTACAATATTACAGCCGGGACCAATATTGGTTCCTGTATTAAGCGTTGTTCCAATGGCAAATGTGGTGTAATCACCTGCGAATAAACCTATAAACAATTCATCGGTTTTAACAACATTCCCATTTATCGTTACATTAACGGGAGTATAATTATTTTTTAAATTGCTATTAGTAGTACCTGCGCCAAAATTTACCCATTGTCCAATATATGAATTACCTAAAAAACCATAATGAACTTTATTGGACCAACCTTGAATAATAGTAGTACTAATTTCACCACCAATTTTGCATACAGGTCCAATAACACTACCCCTGACAAAAGTATGCGGTTGAACAACTGAATCCTCACCAATGTATAAAGGACCCTGCAATAATGAAAATGATTGAACTTTTACATTATTAGCTATAATTACCGGACCATTAGAAGCATCTATCACTACGCCGGGATTTATTAAATCAGGTGATTTTATATAAATATCATCTTCATTTATCAAGTGAATTCCATCTAAAGATTTATTATTCAAATTTATAGATTGAAAATGTTCTTTATCAGTTTTAATGGCTTCACTGGTTAAATTAACTGCATCCCAAAGATATTTTATTACTTTTGATTTAATCTCATTAATAGTTGGACAAGCTAAGATTTTATCTTTTACCGGTCCTCCCATTTTTAACCAATTATTACCAATATCTTTTCTTAAGTAGGCTGCTGTTAATTCACCCTCATTATAATAAAATTGATAATCTTTTTTGGATATTTTTTCAAGATCTTCTTTTGTCCATAGAACATTGCCAAGTATCCACAGTCCTTCTTCCACTTGAGCCGGATTAACGGTTAATTTAGGATATAATTCCTGCGTCACCATTTTTAGTTCATCTCTAACAATTAACTCAATTTCTGCTTCAGGAAATGACTTTTGGATTCGTTCTAAAAAGGTAAACGCACCACATCGTAAGTCAAATGCTGGTCTCGTTAATACAATCGGTTCAAGATTTAATACTTCATGATTTTCATATACGTAAATTTTTCTCATAAGCCAAGCACCTCGAGTATATACTCATATCCTTGTTCTATATAATTTGCTCCGTTATTACTATCAATTATAATATTATAAATATTGTGTCCAAAATCTGAGCTAAAACCAATCCTTGTTATTGAGTTAAACCCACTAATTAACTGATAGGATACAGGATTAAACTTAGGATCTAAATTGATCACACCACTGAATTTTCCTTTAGTTAATTGCTTTATGGCTTCATCAGATAATAAACCATTCTTGCTAATATCATTTTCAGAGATTAATTGCACACGTTGTAAAAGTAATGGATCTAAAATATCTTTTTGTGTTTCCCAACCAATAATCTTATTAATCGCACTAAATTGTCCTCGTGACGATAACGATTTTAAAAAATGCTGAGCCAGTGGTAAATGACTATTTTCTCTTGGGAGAATTATCAACAATGATCTGATACCATTTCCCATTGTTGATATTTTTTGGAATTTGTTCTCGGGTTCTTTAAACCGAAATCTCTGCCACCACCAAAATGCGATTTTTGTTTTTAAAGATATTTTCATTAGCTAATAAAACTTTGGCGAAATTATGAAACTGCGTAGTTTTTACCATAGGATATTATTGATGTTCCACAAAAAAGAGGATTAGCATGAAACACCCAAAACCCGGTGAATTTCCATTCACTCGCGGGATTTATCCCGATATGTACAAAAAGCGCTTATGGACTATGCGACAATATGCTGGATATACATCGGCCGATGAATCGAATAGACGGTATCGTTACTTATTGGATGAAGGTGTAACAGGTCTTTCAGTCGCATTTGATCTGCCAACTCAAATCGGCTACGACTCCGACCATCCTATGGCGGAAGGAGAAGTAGGTAGAGTAGGTGTACCCATATCTTCAATCGCTGATATGGAACGGTTATTTAACAAAATTCCACTTGATAAAATTTCCACCTCTATGACTATTAATTCTACCGCCATCATCTTGCTGGCGATGTACATCGCTGTAGCGGAAAAACAAGGTATCTCAGCTGACAAGTTACGTGGAACAATTCAAAATGATATTTTAAAGGAATATGTAGCAAGAGGGACTTATATTTTTCCACCAAAACCGTCCATGAGAATTATTACCGACATTTTCGACTATTGTGCCAATAATTTACCAAAATGGAATACCATTTCTATATCCGGCTATCACATACGTGAAGCAGGCAGCACCGCAGCACAAGAGATTGCTTTTACATTAGCGAATGGTATTGCTTATGTACAATCTGCAATAGAAAACGGATTAGACGCCAATTCATTTGGAGCACGGTTGTCATTTTTCTTCTGCACACACAATGGCTTTTTAGAAGAAATCGCCAAATTCCGTGCAGCCCGCTTCTTATGGGCAAATATCATGAAAGACAGATTTGGCGTTACCAATCCAAAGGCACAACTTTGCCGTTTTCACACACAAACAGGCGGTTCAACTCTGACAGCTCAACAAATTGACAATAATGTTGTTAGAACTGCGATCCAAGCTTTGTCTGCTGTTTGCGGCGGAACTCAATCATTGCATACAAATAGCAAAGATGAAGCATTATCTTTGCCAACTGATGAATCAGTCAAATTAGCATTAAGAACGCAACAAATTATTGCAGATGAATCCGGTATTACTAATTATCCTGATCCATTCGGTGGCAGTTATGTTATTGAAGAATTGACTAATTCTTTGGTATCAGAAGCACAAAAACTAATTAAACAAATCGATGAAATGGGTGGCTCAGTTTCAGCAATCGAAAATGGATGGATTCAAAACGAAATTGTTAAAAGTGCATATGACTATCAAAAAGCTGTAGATAATAAAGAAAAAATTGTAATTGGTGTAAATAAATTCATTGAGAAGGAATCAGTCAAACCGGAATTATTAAAAATTGATATTAAGGCAACAAAAAACCAAGTTAAATTACTCAAGCAATTTAAAAGTAAGCGAAATAGTGAACATGTTAAAACAAATTTAAAATTGCTTTCAGAAAAAGCGCATACTACTCAAAATCTATTCCCACAAATTATTAATTGTGTAAAAAACAATTGCACACTTGGTGAGATCGCTGATATTCTGCGTGCAGAATTCGGTGAATATCATCAAAATTGATTACTACTTATTGATAAAATGGTTTTAACTTTGGCAAATTTTATTATACTTAACAGATAGAGGACGTTCATGAAAAAAATACTAATCTTACTTGCAATCATCTTTATGGTTTCTTGCGCTAAAAAAGCCGCACCTGCGGTTGAAGTTAAACCGGATGATACTGCAATCACTGAAACAACTGATGAAGGTATTGTTGTAGAACCATTTAATGTAGATCTTGGTGAAGGTACAGTTGTTCCTGATTTTGTGGAAGAACCATATATGATCAAGAGGAATGACTACTTGTCAAAAATTGCAAAAAATGAATACGGTGACTGGCGTAAATGGCGTGAAATTTATGATCATAATCGTGATATGATTGGAGACAATCCTGATAGAATCTATCCATATCGCTTTTTACAATTATTAAAAGCCGCTGCAGTAGCTAAAGATTGCCAAGTAGAATTTTACAGTTACACAATTGAATCCGGTGATACTCCTTGGAATATGGCTCAAAATATTTATGGCGACGAATTATCTTGGATAATTATTTATATGGATAACCAAGAATTGATTGACCGTAATGGCGGAATTATTTATCCTGGAATGGTTTTTCAATTACGTAAGAATTTAGATCCTTGTAAATAATATACAGTATAATAAACGTATTACATTTTAAACAATAAAAATCCCAATAAACGCAATGCGTTTATTGGGATTTTTTTATAAGTCTGAAATAGAAAAAATATTATATAATATTTTAATACAAAAATGAAATCATGCAGAAAATCAACCAAATGATTTTAGTTACTTTGGAATATTGTTAGCCATTAATAGAAGATATTTATAAAAAATAAAACCATTTTATAAAATTGAATTTAACTTTTAGTAAATCTTTAGCATCAAATTATACTAGTAAATCTCAAATATCAAGAGTATTAACTGAAAATTGGGTTAAAGTAAATCTTTATTGCCCAAATTGTGGTAATAAAAAAATTAATAACTTTGAGAACAATAGACCTGCTGCCGATTTTTTTTGTAAAAATTGCTATGAAGAATTTGAATTAAAAAGTAAAAAAGGATTATTAGGAAATCGAATTGTTGACGGTGCTTATAATTCCTTGATAAAAAGGATTCAATCTGATAACAATCCCAATTTTTTCTTTTTAAGTTATAATATAATGAAAATGTCTGTTGTTAATTTATTAATAATTCCTAAACATTATTTTATCGTTGATTTTATTGAAAGAAGAAAACCTTTAAGTATTAATGCAAAACGCTCAGGTTGGGTTGGGTGTAATATTATTTTAAATAGAATTCCGAAAAAAGGAAGAATATTTATTGTCAAAAATGCTCAAATAGTTAAGCAAGAAACTGTTATGAAAATGTGGAAAGAAACTATTTTTCTTAAATCTATTAATCAAAAATCAAGAAATTGGTTAATTGATATTTTAAACTGCTTAGATAAAATTCCAACTCAAAATTTTAAGTTAAATGATGTTTATCTATTTGAAAATGATTTGAAGTTAAAACATCCCAATAATAATTTTATAAAAGATAAAATACGACAGCAATTACAGATATTAAGAGATAAAAATATTGTAGAGTTTACTTCTAGGGGTAACTATAAAAAGGTGGAAAACTATGAGTGATAGTCTATTAAATAGAAACAATTTTACATTGGATGAAGTTGAAAAACTGGTTCATAAAGCCTATGAAGCTGGATTCTGCGATGGTATAAATAGTACAAATGTTTTTGATAATTCAGATTTTAAAGAATATAAAAATTCACGTGATTATTGGGAATCAAATGTTGATAAATGGCGAAATTTTACGATAGAGTATATAAAATAATCTCTATAGTAAAACAATCCTAATTAATGTTCAACTTAAATCTTCATAAAGAAAAATTATCAACCGATTATATCGGTCAAGTAATTCAATATTATCCAACATTAGATTCAACCAACACAAAAACTTGGGAGTTGATTTTTGAAAAGGTGGAAAATGGAACAGTTGTAATTACTGATAATCAAATATCAGGTCGTGGAAGGCAAGCTAATAAGTGGATTTCAGCGCCCGGTAAAAGTCTAACTTTCTCGATTGTTTTATATCCTAAAGTGATGCCAAATCAAATAAATTTATATTCATTGTTGGCGGGACTGGCAATAACTGATTGTTTAAATGAACACAATATTCAAGCACAATTAAAATGGCCAAATGATATTCTAATTAATAATAAAAAAGTGGGCGGGATTCTCTGTGAAAGTAAAATCAGCGGAGGAGTTATTAAATCAATAGTAATTGGGATTGGTTTAAATGTTAATGAAGAGGTTACTGATTTACCTCTAGAATTGCACAATAAGGCAACTTCATTAATGATTGAATGTGGAAAAGAATATCAATTAGAAATATTATTAGCCAATATTCTTAATCATTTAGAACATAGGATTAAAAACAAAGAAACAAACACACAATTATTGGATTGGGAAAAACACTGTGCTCATTTAAATCAGAAACTAGCTTTCCACTCCGGCAATGAAACTGTAACCGGTGTATTCAAAGGATTAACAAAGATTGGTCAGGCAATTATTAGTAAAGACGGAGAAGAATTAATTTTTGATAGTGGGGAAAGTGTATAAATAGATGATTGAATATTATTAATATCTATGGATTGGAGAGATTCTAATATTTACATCAAACTCGTTAAATTGTTTTTTAACAGCATTAATTAATACATCACGAATTCCGATATTTTCAACTTTAGTAAGTCCCGCTTTTGTATTAATTCCAAATAATATAACATGATGTTTTTCGGTATCAACAATACGTATATCATGCCATCCGGTAATTCGTTTATCATCTTTCCAATTATTTTCTAAATAAATATTAACCTTTTTAATCATCGGATTATTAACACTAATAGGATCGATATGGACAGTTGGTTCAATTTCCAATCTTTTATACAATATAATTTCAACATCTTCAGCAATGTCATGAGCTTTTGCAGAAGAAATAGTTTCATCAATTTCCACGTGGATACTCACAAATTTGTCTTTACCATAGCTATGAACAGTGATATCGTGTACACCAAGCACTCCCTTTACGGTAGATACTACTTGCTTAATATCATTTATTTCATCTTCAGCGGGAGGAGTTCCGATTATGTCATCTATCGCCTCTTTGGCAATTGTGTATCCCGTCCAAATTACAAATAACGCCACACCGATACCAGCCCAACCGTCAACTGAATGATAACCGTATTTTCCTGCTATCATTGCTACAATCACCAACAAAGATGATATCGCGTCAGCGCGATGATGCCAGGCATCGGCATGTAAAGTACCGGATGAAATTTTATGTGCTAAAAACTCCGCATAACGAGCAGTTAATTCTTTCAAAAACACAGTAGCTAGAATTATTATAATCATCAACCAAGATGGCGAGATTGGAGATGGGTTCAAAATCCTTGTAATTGATGATTTAATAAATTCAAATCCGACCACTATAAGTAAAATTGCGATTATTAATGTAGCAATATATTCAACTCTTCCATGACCATAGGGATGTTCTGAGTCAGCCGGTTTTTCCGCTTCATGGAAGCCCCAAATTACTACACCGGAGGAAATGACATCGGAGAGTGTATGAATCGCATCAGCGATGACACTTACCGACCCAATGATAATTCCAATAATGAATTTAATTATGAATAATAATCCATTTACAAAAACAGAAACCCATCCTTGAAATTTGCCAATACGACTGCGATAAACTCTAGCAGATTCTTTCCCTTTTGGAATAAATCGATTGGTTATTGAACCAAATATTTTCATATTTAATTAATTGATTGCATCAAACCCGGTAATTTCTTTTCCAATTATAAGCGTGTGCATTTCGTGCGTTCCCTCATAAGTATAAACTGACTCAAGATTCATGATATGTCGCATAATCGGGTAGTCATCAGTGATACCGTTAGCGCCCAATATTTCCCGCGCACTGCGCGCAACATCTCTTGCAATTGCAACATTATTCCGTTTTGCCAATGATATTTGCGCAAAATTCGCTTTACCTTGATCTTTTAATCTACCGAGTTGAATACCTAACAATAAAGCCTTTGTTATTTCCTCAAGCATATCGACTAATTTTTTCTGAGTTAATTGATATGCCCCGATTGGTTTAGAAAACTGTTTCCGGTCCTTTGAATATTCCAATGCAGTTTCGTAGCAGTCGATTGCAGCTCCAATCGCTCCCCAAGCAATACTATATCTCGCTTGTGATAGGCAAGACAAGGGTGCCTTTACACCTTCAGCTTTTGGTAATCTTTGTTTTTCTGATACAATTACACTATCAAGAACTAATTCGGATGTTACCGATGCACGTAAACTTAATTTCCCATGCATTTCCGGTGCTGTGAAACCTTTAGTATCCTTTGGAATTATAAATCCTCTTATTATATCATCCTCATCTTTCGCCCAAACAATTGCAATATCGGCAATTGAACCGTTAGTGATCCACATTTTACTACCGTTGATTACCCAATTATTACCATCTTTTTTTGCACGAGTAATCATTCCTCCGGGATTCGAACCAAACTCCGGCTCAGTTAGACCAAAACATCCAACGATTTCTCCCCGGGCAAGTTTAGCTAGCCACTGTTTTTTCTGTTCTTCTGAACCATATTCCAAAATCGGATACATCACCAATCCACCTTGTACGCTCGCAAATGAACGTAAACCTGAATCACCTCTCTCAAGTTCCTGCATTAGTAATCCATAAGCAACATTACTTACACCGGCACCGCCAAATTTCCCCGGAAATGTAGGACCCAAAACACCGATTTCACCTAATTTCGGTATTATAGTTATTGGAAAAGTTCCTTCACGAAAATGCTTCTGAACTACGGGCATAAATTCGTTTTTTACAAAATCGTGAGCTGTCTTTTGTATTGCCAACTCTTCTTCAGTAAGAAGATCAGTAATATTGTAAAAGTCAGGACCAATATATTTCATTTTACTACTAATTTACTCATAAAGTCTCGCGCCAAGTACTCATCGCAATTAAAAATTAATTCCTTTAATTCCAACAATTCAGAATCATTAAACTTGTCGGAAGCTAATGAATTAAATTTATTTTCCAAATCTTCCATTGTCATTGGTTCTCGAGGATCACCCTTTGGATATTCAAGATATTCGGAATACTGTTTACCATCTTTTGTTGATATAACTACTTTTGATGGTTGCTTTGCCGGAAACATCTTTTCAAATTCTATTGAAGGTTCACCCTTAATTTTATCGATCACTTCAAATATTCTTGGGTCTTCTAATTTCTCATCCGAGAATGATCCCGTTGTTATTTTTTTATCAACCATTGCAGCTGCTAAACAATAAGGTAGCGAGTGATCAGCCGTCTCTCGGGACTCAGGACAATATTTTGTAGGATCAAATAATATATCATACGCTTGTGCAAATGCAGTCACCTTTACTTCCTCGATATCCGAATATTCTAAATTATTATTAACCATAATTTTCAATACGCAAGATATATGAGTGTGTGTCAATGCTTCGGTTGGGAAGGCTTTCATGCTACACTCGAGAATTTTATAATCTTTACCTAAATTGCCGATTAATGCTTCGACATCCCATTCCCACGAGGAGACACCATCACGTCCTTCCATATCCATAGGATTTAATTTTTCTTCTTTTGCATTCCAACCAATAAATGCGTCCATGAATCCTTCTTTACCCTCAAAAACTTTTTCAGTTCCAGAATAGCCTTTTTGAGCCATTAAGGCAGCTAATACACCTGATTGCACTGCCATCGGATCCACCGTATTTTTCATCATTGTTAATACACCGGCAGTAGGACAACCGATTGTATGGTTGTGGCAACCGCTAATCCCGATTGCATTTACCATTTCATCAACGGTCAAACCTAATATTTTTCCCGCCACTATTGGCGATACAAATTGTGTAAGTGTCGCATGATGCCATTTGCGTTCACGTACGCCCGGTTTCGCAAATAAGCACAAACGTTGTTCGAATTCATATGCTAATACGACTGCAACAATTACATCCTTCATAGATGCATCTACTTTTTCAGCTACTGTCAATGCCGCTGGAATAATATCAGATGGATGGCTTGGATCTTCTTTCCAATAAATATCATTAAAATCTACTGCTCTAATCATTAACGAATTGATCAAAGTAGTATTAACTGCAGGTAATTTGTCTCCAAACACAAAAGTTGTTGCCTCTTGCGTGCCGCCCATTTCTTTATAAATGTCCCTGATAGCGTTCACATCTTTAGTATTAACAGAACCAATAGCACAACCGATTGAATCATATAAGTATCGTTTTACTTCTTCAATTACTTCATTCGGTAAATCTTCATATTTTAGATTTACGGCAAATTCAGCGATCTGCCTTGCGATAGATTTTTCCATTTTCTTTCCTACAACTTAGCAATAACGGCATCTGCCATTTGAGTTGTTGAAGCGGCCCCTTTCTCTACCACATCAGCTCTGCCTGCCATTTTTGCCATATCATAAGTTTTTACTTTACCTTCTGCTACAACTCCTGCAACTGCTTTACGTATCTTTTTTGCGATATCTTGTTCGTCAATAAAATCAAGCATCATACAAGCTGATTCTATCATAGCAATTGGATTTACTATAGATATTGGATAATCAGCATATTTTGGCGCACTACCATGCGTCGGCTCAAAAACACCGATTCCAGTTTCAGGATTATACTGTGCGCTACATGCAAATCCAAGTCCGCCAATAAGTCCTGCAAAACCATCTGATACGATATCTCCAAACATATTACCAGCAACAATAACACCATAATTTTCCGGGTTTTTGGTCAACCACATCATTTGTGCGTCTATATTAGTATTCCACAATTCAATTTCAGGAAAATCAGCTTTCTGAATTTGTTGTGCCATTTTATACATCA
>JAUXHY010000193.1 GCA_030621275.1 bacterium
TATGGTGTTCGATTATCGAAAACTAAAATCCCTAGTCCCATTCTTAATAGTTATTGCAGTAACATTATTGGTTTATACAAAGGGATGGTATATGCTTAAGGGTGTCTCTTCACCGGGGCGATGGTTATATTTTGGTGGTTATTCATTACAAACTTCTGATATTGCCCGCATCGCATTAATAATATACCTGGCAGCATTCATGGCAAAGAAAAAGCACCAATTGCATGATTTCTATACGGGATTCTTCCCGCCTTTGTTAGTAATGGCTCTTATTGTCGGACTTATAACACTACAACCTGATTTTAGTACAGGTATTATGCTTTGCATCATCGGTGCTATGATGTTGTTTATCGGCGGTGCACGATTTATCCAGCTTACAGCAGCAGGCGCCGTTGCAGCAGTAATTACTATTCCGTTAATGTTATCAGTATCATACAGCAGATCACGAATTATGTCTTGGTTGGGTGGTAATGAAGATGTTGTAGATACCGGTTATCAAATTACTCAATCATTGATTAGTCTTGGTAATGGAGGTTTATTTGGAATGGGGCTGGGTAACAGTATTGCAAAAAATCAATTTTTACCTACTCCGCATACAGATTTTATATTAGCGATAATAGGAGAAGAAACCGGATTAGTCGGAACGTTAATATTGCTTACTATATTTTTAGTAATTTTTCAACGCGGAATAAAAATTGCCAAAGAATCAAATGATTCTTTCGGTGTACTCCTTGCACTCGGTTTATCTTTTAGTATTATTTTATATGCATTTGTTAACGCTGCTGTTGTAACTAATATTTTTCCTGTTACCGGTCTTCCTATGCCGCTAATCAGCTACGGAGGGTCAAATGCTATAACTAATATGATTGCCCTCGGTATTCTACTAAATATCAGTCAATCTAAACGATCTGTAACTCACGATCAGGGATGGAAACCGGGCTATAATGGATAAGCAACTGACAGTCTTAATTGCAGGTGGAGGTACCGGTGGACACTTGTATCCGGCCATCGCCATTGGCGAAACAATGCAAATGAGATATCCGAGCATTAAAGTGCATTACATGGGTTCAAAATTTGGTATAGAAGCAGAAGTATTGCCGGTTAAAGCTCTCCCGCATACTTTATTGCCAATTAGAGGATTACAGCGTGGATTTAGCTTACAATCATTATCAAGAAACCTTTTACTACCATGGCGTATGTACAACTCAATGAGGATTGCTAGAAAAACTATTAGAAGATTTGAGCCCGACATAATTGTTGGAACAGGTGGTTATGCAAGTGCGATTCCATTAAAAATAGCTGTAAAACGGAATATTCCGATTGTATTACAGGAGCAGAATTCATATCCCGGAATAACAACTACATATTTTGCTAAAGAAGCAAAACAAATTTGTATCGCATTTGATGCTGCAAAAGATAAATTAAATGCGAATACTTTATTAACGGGCAATCCTATCCGCACAAATATTCAAAATGGAGATAGAAAAAAAGGGGGGTTGTTATTTGATATAAATCCTAACCAAAAAACCATATTTTTATTCGGTGGAAGTCAAGGTTCGGCATTTTTAAACAAAATTATGAGCGAATGTATTTCTATGCTTGATTCAGAGAAAATACAAATCCTTTGGCAAACAGGACAAAATCAATATGAGCAGTATAAACATTTAGATTCCTCACTTATAAAAGTACGATCATTTATTCATAATATGCCGGAAGCATACGCAATATCTGATTTAATCATTTCACGAGCTGGTGCATTAACTTTATCAGAGATAACAGCATGCGGAAAACCTAGCATTTTAGTGCCTTTCCCTCAGTCTGCCGGCGATCATCAAACCAAAAATGCAAAATCTATCGTGCGGGCAAATGCAGGTTTATTATTACCGGAAAAAGAATTGACTACCCGAAAACTATATCGAACCGCTATCAGCATTTTATATGATAGTAACAAATTAAAAAGCATGTCAAATAACGCAAGAAAAATCGGTATTCCGGATGCTACAAATAAAATAATTGACCAAATTTTAGAGGTAGTAAAAACTGATGTTTAGAAAAGTTAAAAAAATCCACTTCGTGGGAATTGGTGGAATAGGTATGAGCGGAATTGCAGAATTACTGCTTAACCTAGATTTCGAGATTAGTGGTTCAGATATTCTAGATTCCGAAATAATACAAAATCTAATTGCAAAAGGCGCTAAAATATATACGGATGGTCACAAAGCTGAAAATATTGGAGATAGTGAAGTATTAGTCTATTCAAGCGCCGTAAGAGAAAACAATCCTGAAATACTTAAGGCAAAAGATAGAGGAATTCCTGTCATTCGTCGTGCAGAAATGCTTGGAGAACTTATTGCTGTTAAAGAAACATCTATCGCTGTTAGCGGTACGCATGGAAAAACATCAACTAGTTCAATGGTTGGCAGCTTACTCAATGCTGCTGATTATGATCCAACATTAGTAGTGGGTGGATTAGTAAAAACTTTAGGCACGAATTCGTTACTGGGTCTTGGTGATATAATAATTGTTGAAGCAGATGAATTCGATCGCAGTTTTCTTGCTTTGCGTCCTACAATTTCTATTGTTACAAATATCGAACTTGAACACACAGATTGCTATGCAAATATGGAAGAATTACAAAATGCTTTCATCCAATTTTGTAATTCAGTTCCATTTTACGGTGGGATAATTGTCTGCTTAGACTCCCCCGGTGTTCGTGGAATTATTTCAGATATATATCGTCCGATAACAACATATGGAATTTCAAGTCAGGCAGATTATCGTGCAGAAGATATTCAATTTAAAAATAATTCAACTAGCTATTCAGCATATTATCATCATGAAAAATTGGGACGAATCAAATTAAATGTTCCCGGTCAATATAATGTACTTAATTCCTTAGCAGCAATTGCTGTTGGAATGGAAATGGAAATTCCTTTCAATATTATAAAGAAGGGATTGATTGAATACGAAGGCGTAAGACGTCGTTTTGAAATTAAGGGTATTGTAAATGATATTATGGTAGTGGATGATTATGCTCATCATCCAACAGAGGTTGCTGCTACTCTGGACGCTGCGCGAAGCGGTTGGAACAGACGAATTATTGCAGTATTTCAACCACATCTATACACAAGAACACGAGATTTTTACCGTGAGTTTGCAGAATCATTTTTGAATAGTGATATATTAATAGTAACAGATATATATCCTGCTCGTGAAGATAAAATCGAAGGTGTTGACGGAAATTTAGTTGCTAAAGCAGCAAAAATATTAGGTCATAGACATGTGCATTATATTCCTAATATAGGTGATTTAAATAAAAAATTGGACGAGATAACCTGCCCCGATGACATGGTAATCGGTATTGGTGCAGGAACAATTTGGCGCTATGTTGAAAATTATTTTAATCATTTAGAAGATATTAATAAAAACAAATAATTAATGGATTTTAACCAGTTAAAAGATATGCTAAACGGAAAAGTTATGGAAGATGAGCCAATGGCTAATCATACATCATATGGTATTGGTGGACCTGCGTTGGCATTTATTGAACCCAGTTCCATAAAAGATTTACAATTAATTAAATCATTTGCAGAAAAAAATAAAATTCCGGTTTATTGTATTGG
>JAUXHY010000226.1 GCA_030621275.1 bacterium
ATGCAATTTCTGAGTTAAAGCTTATTCCTTCAGGGGGTGGGGTTTACGAAATTGAAAAAAATGGTAAATTAGTTTTTTCGAAAAAACAGTTAGATAGATTTCCTGATTTAGAGGAAATAGCTCGGTTGATAGATTAATTTTTAAATAGGGGAAATCCCTTTTGTAGGTAGGGGGCTTAAGTGAAACAACTTAACAAAAGTGATAATCAATTTGGTTCATTAGATCCGGAGAAGATCTATTTTGTCGAAAAATTTGGTTATCTAATAAAAAAAATAAACGGTGGCTATGGTAGTCCCGTCCAAAATGCTTTATTTGATCGAATCAATAGTGCCGTAAGCGATTTTAAGACTGATTTGCCAAATATTGTCCATAATCTTGAAATAAAGCGATTAAAATCAATATCTAATCGAAATGTAGAGCAAGTGGAAGCCAACAAACTGGATCCTGATTCCAAATCCGAAGTTTCGATTAAAACTGATAAAATAACAAAAAAGATCAGTAACAAGATTAATGAAATTGAGAAAACTATTGTAAAAAAGGCAAAAGCAGATACACAAAAAACAGACAATGAATCTCAAGTAAAACAAAATGTAATTGAAAAAGAAATAGATATTTTTGTTGATGATATAGTATTGCCGAAACAATCAAGTAATATTAAGAAGAAAACTTCATCTATTTTGAAACCATCAGTAGCTACGATTAGAGAAGAGAAGAGATTAGAGTTAATAAAAGCAAAGCCGTACAAAAAGGAATCTCTGAATACCGTATCTATTAGTAAAAAACTTATTGTTGAATCAAAACCAATACCTGCGCAAAAGCTAACAGAGTGGGAAAGGAAATGGCACAAATACGATGGTGATATTATTGGCGAAGGTTTTAATGGATATTCCTAAACTTTAAATTTGGTCATAAGAAAAAGTAAAATTAAATAACATTAATAATTTTTAAAATACAGCGGTAAAAGAACTGTTATCAATATTAGTTCTTTTACCGTTTTATCATAAAAATCCTTTCATTAAATTGTAATATATTAATTATAATTCGTAATTTTAAATACAATGGGGCCGTAGCTCAGTTGGGAGAGTGCAGCGTTCGCAATGCTGAGGTCGTGGGTTCGATCCCCATCGGCTCCACAGTAGATTGAAAATTTAATATTGGTCGTGCTAGATGGGGAGGTAGCGGTGCCCTGTAACCTGCAACCCGCTATAGCAGGATTGAAAATCATTGAGCGGCAATATCGAAGTTTATTTGAAATAAAAAGTGGTGTTGAAACTTCAATCCATCGCAATGATTCGTTTTTGAAACCCGTCAGGTCCGGAAGGAAGCAGCGGTAAAAGATTTGAATCATGTGCCGGTGGACCACTGAAGTGGAGCTAACTGTTATTTCACTATAGATTTTTCGGTTTGTCAATCTTTGGTGCACGGCCATATTACTTATATTATGAACAATAAAAAATTACAGAGATTAAAACGTGGATGGAATCGTATAAATTTATTTAAACGGATAATTGCTCCATTTTATTCAAAAGATCCTGTATATGTATTTCATCATATGCCTAAATGTGGCGGCATCAGTTTATACCAAATATTAAATAAATGGTTTATTGTTGTTCGTGATTACAGGAAAGATTGGTCAAGTTCACATCCTACAGTTGTTAATATTAATAAATTACGATCAATACACTGTTTGGGAGGTCATTGGGAATTACCGGGTGTATATCTTAAAGAAAGATATCCTGAAGTATTCTCAAATAGCAGGTATAAAGTTTTTACTTTTTTAAGAGATCCACTTCAACATAGTCTATCACTATATCGCTACGAAAAAGAGAATAACCAAACTGATATAATAGATATTGAGGAACATTTCGAAATCAGACCAAACTATATGGCAACTATTTTACATGCTGATGAAAAGAATTATAAAGAGGTTATTGATCGATATTTCTTTGTTGGTATTTTAGAAGAAATGGAAAAAAGCATCCAAATTCTTTCGAATTTAACCGGAAATAAATATTATAAATTGTCATGGATTAACAGAACAAAATTAGATTCTAAAACAAGTTCTGAAACATTATCCAAATCAACAATAGATAAATTTAAAGAAATCAATAGTGTGGATTACTTGATTTATAATTATGTTTCTGAAAAGTTGAATAAGACAATTAATAATCAAAATAATTAATATCTTAGTACTCCATTTATTAACTTTTCCATTATAAAGTCAGTAATTAGTAATAAATTAAAACCTTTGATTTTTCACAATATTGTGAAAAATAATTAATAATTATGTCTTACTTAGTATTATCATTGAAATACCGTCCGCAAACCTTTGATGAGGTGGTAGGGCAGGAGCATATTACTCAAACGCTCACTAATGCATTTAAGAAAAACAGAGTATCTCAAGCATATCTTTTTACCGGTCCACGGGGTGTTGGTAAAACCACTACGGCAAGGTTAGTCGCTAAAGCGTTAAATTGCATGGAAAGTCCTGGTGAACCATGTAACAAATGTTCAAATTGTGTTGAAATTACCGATGGTAGAAATATGGATGTACTCGAAATAGATGGAGCATCTAATCGCGGAATCGAAGAAATTCGCAGCTTGCGGGAAGCAATTCAATACGCTCCTATAAATTCCAAGTTTAAAATATTTATTATTGATGAAGTTCATATGCTAACTACGCCTGCCTTCAATGCATTGTTGCGAACATTGGAAGAACCGCCTGAACATGGTAAATTTATTTTAGCGACAACAGACATTTATAAAGTGCCAGCCACAATAATATCGCGCTGTCAACGTTTTGATTTTAATAGTATTACGGTACATTCTATTAGTGAACAAATCAAATATGTATTAGATAAAGAAAAGATTGAAATTGATAATGAATCTTTAAGAATTATTGCCCAAAAAGCCGATGGCAGTATGCGCGATGCTCTTAGCATTTTAGATCAGGTAATTGCGTATTCTGGTAATGAAATTTCAATAGAGAGCGTCAGTAAGGTACTTGGACTCATTCCAACTAATGTATATTTTAATATTTTAGATGCAATCCGCAAAAAAAATGGTAAAGCACTGGTTGATTTATTAGCTGATGTAAAATCAAAAG
>JAUXHY010000255.1 GCA_030621275.1 bacterium
GGAGTTGACTACGTAGCTGCAATCGGGACACCGGTACATGCTGTTGGAGATGGAGTTGTAATAGGAGCGGGTAGAAAAGGGCAAGCCGGTAGAACGGTAACAATTAAACATAATGGAACGTATACTACGCAATATCTGCATTTATCAAGATATGGGACAGGGATTAGAAGTGGAGCGCGTGTAATGCAAGGCCAAATAATTGGGTATGTAGGAAGCTCTGGCTTATCAACGGGACCACATCTTGATTTTAGATTTTATAGAAATGGCAAAGCAATTGATCCACTAAAAGTAAAATCTCCTGCGGTTATGCCGGTAAATCCTGATAATATGGAATCATTCCGGTTAACCATGAATTACTGGAAAGAATATTTAGATTCGATATCATTTGTGTTCACTGATTCTACTTTGGTTTCCGATTCAAATTAGATTAACCTAAAATATTAGAATCAATTGTTCTTATAACAATATTAAGTTTGTATAATAATTGTACATAGAAAATGATAAATACAGACAAAAATACAATAAAAACAAACTTCATTAAAGAAATCATTAATGAAGATATGAAAACTGGAAAGTACGAAGGTCGGGTGCATACCCGATTTCCTCCTGAACCAAATGGGTTTTTACATATTGGACACGCGAAGTCGATTGCGATTAATTTCGGAATTGCTAATGAATATGGCGGAAAATGTAATCTTCGATTTGATGACACAAATCCAACGAAAGAAGAGGAAATGTATGTAAAATCAATTATCGAAGATATAAAATGGCTTGGATACGATTGGGAAAACCGTTTGTATTTTGCATCTGATTACTTTGAAAAATTCTATGAATATGCGGTTCAACTTATTAAAAACGGGAAAGCATTTGTCTGTGATTTGAATGCTGAAGAAATCCGTGAACATAGAGGAACACTAATAGAGCCGGGGAAAGAAAGTTCTTATCGTAATCGTTCTATTAAAGAAAATTTAGATTTATTTGAAAGAATGCGTAGCGGAGAATTTCCTAATGGAGCACGTACTTTACGTGCCAAGATAGATATGTCCTCATCAAATTTAAATATGCGTGATCCGGTGATTTACCGTATTTTGCATGCCAAGCATCACAACACTGGAGACGAATGGTGCATTTATCCGATGTATGATTGGGCGCATGGGTTAGAAGATTCAATTGAGAAAATCACGCATTCAATTTGCACTTTAGAATTTGAAGATCACCGTCCATTATATAATTGGTTCTTGAATGAATTAGATGTGTATCATCCGCAGCAAATCGAGTTTGCTCGTTTAAATTTAAGTTACACTATTATGAGTAAACGAAAATTATTAGAATTAGTTGAAGAAAATCATGTTTTTGGTTGGAATGATCCGCGGATGCCAACAATCAGCGGTATGCGTAGAAGAGGATACACATCCACCGCAATTCGAAAATTTTCCGAAAGAGTTGGAATCGCAAAACGTGCTAATATTGCCGAAATAGATTTGTTAGAATTTTATATACGAGAGGATTTAAATAAAAATTCAGAACGACGAATGGCTGTAATAAATCCATTAAAAGTTGTAGTTGAGAATTACCCCGAAGGAAAAATGGAAGAATTGGAAGCAATCAATAATCCTGAGGATGAATCTGCCGGAAAAAGAAAAATACCATTTTCGAAAGAAATCTATATTGAAAAATCGGATTTTATGGAAAATCCACCCAAAAAGTTTTTCCGCCTTGGCCTCGGACGAGAAGTACGTTTAAGATATGCTTATTTTATTACTTGTACTGACGTGATTAAAGATGAAAGTGGGGAAGTAATTGAATTACGGTGTACTTATGATCCTGAAACAAAAGGTGGCTCAGCACCTGATGGAAGAAAAGTGAAAGGTACAATTCATTGGATATCAGCTGAACATGCAATTAATGCAGAAGTACGATTATATGATCGCTTATTTAATCATTCAAATCCCGCTGGTGCTAAAGAAAATGATGATTTTAAAGCATTTACAAATCCAAATTCATTAGAAATCAAAAATAATTGTTATCTTGAACCGAGTTTAAAAAATGCCATTCCGGGAGATAGATTTCAATTTGAAAGAATTGGATATTTTTGTGTAGATAGGTACGATTCATCGTCTGATAAATTGGTATTCAATAGAACTGCAACTTTACGTGATACTTGGGCAAAGATTCAAAAATCACAATAATATTTTAAATTTAGCATGATGATTACTGAAATCCAATCAATTCATGAGAAGTGGATGTTAGAAGCAATTCGCTTAGCAGAAATTGCTTACGAAAAAGATGAAATTCCGGTTGGAGCCATTGTAATTAAAGATAATAGAATAATTGGACGCGGGTATAATCAGCGTGAAATATTAAAAGATCCAACTGCTCATGCCGAAGTATTGGCAATTACTGCCGCAGCAAATACTATCGCAGATTGGCGATTAGATGGTTGTACTTTATATGTTACAAAAGAACCCT
The DNA here is from genome assembly GCA_030621275.1 of bacterium. Taxonomy (GTDB): domain Bacteria; phylum Fidelibacterota; class Marinisomatia; order Marinisomatales; family JAHJCW01; genus JAHJCW01. The sequence continues at coordinate 2,470 of JAUXHY010000255.1, forward strand.
GCGCAATGTGCGCCGGTGCGATTATTAATTCACGGATAAATAACGTAATATTTGGATGTTATGATGCAGAACGTGGTTATTGCGGCTCAATTGCTGATTTATGTGGCGATCCTCGTTTAAAAAATGATATTACTGTTCGAGGCGGTATTAAAGAACAAGAATGTTTATCATTGATTCAGGACTTTTTTAAGACAAGAAGAAAATCGTAATTTTAACATAATAGGAGAGGTGGCAGAGCCTGGCTGAACGCGCCGCACTCGAAATGCGGTTTACCCTATGGGTAACGGGGGTTCGAATCCCTCCCTCTCCGCTAAATTCGATATTAGGTAAATATGAATAAACTTATTATACTTTTTATTACTATACTTGTTCTAACTAGCTGCAACGAAGTA
>JAUXHY010000010.1 GCA_030621275.1 bacterium
TTTTAATTATTTACTTCTGTATTTTAGCTTGGAAAAAAATTTGATTAAACATTCCGGAAAACTTCAGATATCACCAAACGTTATACACAAATAAAAACAGGAAAGAACTATGAAAAGAATTGTAGAAATTCAGCAAGATTACTTTTTTGATGCTGAAAATGCAAATAAATATTTAAAGGATGCCAAAAATGCTTCAAACTCAAGATTTAGTAATTTTTTGTCTTCATTGAAAAAACTTAATATTAAGGGAAAATATTTAGAGATTGGTTGCGGACCAGGAATCCTGACACAGACTATTGCATTACAACATCCAAATGTAGAAATTATAGCAAATGATATATCACCCGAAATGATTAAGCTTGCTCAACAGGATTTATCAAAAGATTTAAAGAAAAGAATAAAATATAAAGTTGGGGATGCTTGCGATATTAATTCTCTAAAAGATTTGGGAAAGTTTGATTTGATTTATTCTACTTTTACATTACACCATTGGGATAATGCGGAATTAGCAATAAAAAACTTATACTCAACACTAAACGACAATGGGATTCTTTATATACATGATTTAAAAAGAGTTTTATTTCTTTATTACATCAGAAAACAAAATGGCTTCTTCAATTCAATCCGAGCTTCATATAAACCAAAAGAAATAAAAATTATATTACAGAAAATCGGAATTAAGAATTATAAAATAAAAACGATATTCCCTTTTTTTATGCAATCCATTATGATAAGAAAATAAACATCTATGTATCACAAAAATATAAATAAAAGAATTTTAATTTTTTGCATTTCTATAATCATATTATTAACTCGTTTCTTGGTTTCTCCGGAAATTAGAGAAGCAACAAGAGCATTTTTTGATTATCCTAACTATGAGGGAATATGGGCAGCTTTTGAGCATATTTTTTTGTATACCACATTTACAGCAATATTATGTTTGCTTTTATGGTATGTTTTGTATAAAAAACAATTATTTCCATCCTTAAAAAGCTATTTCATTTTTAATAAAAAGTCCCTTTTATATGGTGTTATATCAGGTTTATCAATATTTATCTTTAATATGATTATAGCATTCCTTTTAATCAAATTCACAGATTTAGAGGGATTAATAGGATTCAATTCTCAATTTTTAAAAGATTACTGGTTGATTATTGGCAATATATTTTCGAATTTTTATGAAGAATTAATATTTAGCGTGTTTCTATTAATATCATTTAGATACACCTTTAAGAAAAGTTGGATTGCAATAATTTTAACAGGATTAATATTTGGATTTATTCATACTCAATATCCAATTCATTTCAGAATAGTTTTATCAATTGCAGGCTTTATTACATCATGGGTTGTAATAAAAACAAATTCAATATGGGCAGCATGGCTAAATCATATGTTAGTTGATGTTTTAATGGGTTTATTTATTATTCAACCTTAATATATGATTTCAGGATAAAAAATTGGACTAATTATTAAAGGATATTAAAAATAAATCAAAATTATTTCATTCAATATTGAATGAAATTGCTGAAAAGGAGAATTATTATGAAAAAACTATTAACAGCATTATTAATATTAATGGTATTTAGTTCAATTGGTCTTGCGTATTCAGGAGAAGTAATTAAATCTTTTAATACACAGGGGAACTATCCTACAGGACTTTGTTTTGATGGGAAAAACCTTTGGCTTGCCGATCGGGGGACCGATAAAATTTATTGTATAAATCCGGAAACAGGTACACTTATCCGCCAAATAGAGTCGCCTGCATATTGGCCAATGGGATTAGCCTGGGACGGTAAATATCTTTGGAATGCCGATTATAGAGGTAGAACAGATAAATCAGAAGATTTTGACGGAATGATTTTTAAAATAGATCCCAAAGACGGAACAATTCTAAAGACCTTACATTCTCCTTCGAAAAGCCCAAAAGGGTTGACCTGGGATGGTAAATATCTTTGGTGTGTTGATGATAAAGCCGATAAAGTTATTCAATTCAGCTCTGTTGATGGTACAACTATAAAATCGTTTAAATCACCGGCAAGTGACCCAAAGGGAATTACTTTTGATGGTAAATATTTATGGATTTCTGACAGAGGAACAGATGAAATTTATATGGTTGATCCCAAAACAGGCTTTGTAATTGTTATCCTGGATGCTCCCGGAAATTATGTACACGGATTAACCGTTAAGGATAAGAAATTATGGGCTGTAGATTATGAAAATGATAAAATTTATCAGTTAAAAATAAGAGACAATGAAAAATTCATTCGCAAAGATAAGCAACTGCACAAAGTAACTTATAATCATAATGTTACCTGCTACGGTCCGGGAAAAATTAAAACATTAGATGTAAACATTGCTCTACCTGAAAACAGAGATAATCAGACTATATTAAATGAATTTAGCTATAATATAAAACCAAACAATATTTTGACTGATAAATGGGGACAAAAAACAGCATTGTTCAAATTTAAAGATATCGAACCCGGAGAAAAAACAGAAATACAGATAATCACCGTATTTGAAACTTATAATGTTCGCTATTTTATTTATCCCGAAAATGTTGGCTCAATTGAAGATATACCAAAAGATATTAAAGAAAAGTATCTGCTTGATGATGAAAAATATCAAATAAACAGCAAAGTAATTCAGGAAACAATTAAGCAGGTTGTTGGAAATGAAAAAAACCCTTACTGGATAATGCGAAAAATTCATCAATACTTAATTGGTCATTTGCATTATCTTATGGATGGTGCATGGGATACTGCTCCAACAGTAATAACAAACAAACATGGTTCATGCTCTGAATACACTTTTGTCTTTATTGCTCTTTGCAAAGCTGCCGGTCTTCCAACTAGATATGTTGGTTCAACATGGGACAGAAAGGAACTTGCCTATATGGACGATGTATATCATCGTTGGGTTGAAGTTTATTTACCAAATTACGGTTGGATTCCAACTGACCCTACACAAAGTGATAAAACAACGCCTCGGGATCAGGCCTTTCCCATCGGACTCGTGCGTAATGCAGCGCTAATCACAACACAGTCGGGCGGAGGCTCATCAACTATGGAATGGACCTATAACAGTAATGAAAATTATACTACTGAACCAAAAACCAATATTAATATAACTAACTATGCCGATTGGGATAAAGTTGATGATAAAATATTTAAAGAGAAAAAATAAATGGATAAATCCTATATATGGCAAGACTTAATAGACCAACTAAAAACCGGTAATACTAATTTTGTTAATGATAATCTGAATAACGATTTTCAAGATTCATCACGCAGAAAAACAGTTGTGGATGGACAAAATCCATTTGCTGTTATACTTACCTGTTCCGATAGCCGAATTGTCCCTGAATTAATATTTGACACCGGAATCGGTGAGTTATTTGTTATTCGTGTTGCGGGGAATATTGCTAATCCTTCGTCAATTGCTAGCATAGAATATGCCGTCGCACATCTAAATGTTAAATTAATTGTGGTGTTAGGTCATCAAAATTGTGGTGCGGTTACAGCAGCATTGGCAGGTGGAGATCGTGGTAAAAATATTGATCATTTGTTTGATTTCATTCAACCGGCAATTTCTATATCAGACAGCAAAATAGTTGATGACGTTTCACATATACACGCCAAGCTGACAGCTGAAAAATTGATCAAAGATTCCAGTGTTATTGCCAAGGCGATTGAAGACAGCACGCTCAGAATCATCCCCGCTTATTATAGTCTTGAATCAGGCAAAGTAGCTTTCTTTGAATAATTACGATGTTATTGTGGTCGGCGCCGGTGTAGCCGGATTAATTGCCGCCGGGCGCGCAGCAGAGTTGGGCGCAAGTGTTTTAGTTATTGAAAAAATGCGACGTCCGGGAATAAAATTATTAATCACCGGCAAGGGACGCTGCAACATCACCAACTCGGATAGTATAGAAGATTTTATGAAAAATGTCCATCCCAACGGACGTTTTTTGAAACATGCTTTTTACACTTTTTTCTCAAAAGACATAATTGATTTATTGCATAATTATGGTGTGGAAACTGTTGTCGAAAGAGGCGGGCGGGTTTTTCCCGCCAGTAATAAATCTGTATATATTCTAAATGCTTTATTGGCAAATGTAAAAAAATATGGTGCTGAGTTTCGGTATGATTGTAAAGTAAATAGACTTTTAACTAACCAAGATTCTGTTACCGGTGTAGAAATAATTGAAAATAGGCAAAAAAAGCAGATAACTGCCAAGAAAGTAATCATATGTACCGGTGGTAAATCTTATCCGGCAACCGGCTCAACCGGCGATGGATATGCTCTCGCAAAATCCGTCGGACATACTATTGAACCACCCTTTCCGGCTCTTGTACCGATTGTTACAAAAGGAAACATTGCCGGTCAATTACAAGGACTTGCCCTAAAAAATATTAATATTACTGTTTGGATAAATGGTAAAAAACAAACCGAAGCATTCGGTGAAATGCTTTTTACACATTTTGGACTTTCGGGACCAATTATTTTAACATTAAGCAGATTTATTGTTAAAGAACTCATCAATAATAATAAAATTGATATTTCAATCGATTTAAAACCAGCTCTCGATAATTCAAAACTTGATAAACGTCTTTTACGCGATTTAAACGAATATGGTAAAAAGCAGATCGATAATATTTTTAAGCTTTGGCTTCCGGCAAAGTTGATACCTGTATTTATTAAAGAATGTGAAATTGACCCCGCCAAGGCGGGGCATCAAATTACAGGTCAGGAACGGAAAAATATTAAGTCTCTAGTGAAAAATTTAAGATTTGAAGTAATCGGAAATCGGCCATTCAAAGAAGCAATTATTACTGCCGGCGGAATAAACACAAAAGAAATTGATCCAAAAACTATGCAATCAAAATTGGCAAAAAATCTATACTTTGCCGGTGAGGTTATTGATGTAGATGCAAATACCGGCGGATATAATCTGCAAATTGCATATTCTACCGGATGGTTAGCGGGAGGGTCTTGTGTTAAATCAATTTAAATAGCTAATTTTTGCTAAACATTAATGAATTTGCAAAGACATAACCTTTTATCGGTAACTTTATTGTGATTAACGGGTGTTAGGCAAAATAGTTAACACAAACCCCAACTTAAAGAGATTTAGCATGTTAAAATTCAGCTTTCAAAGATTTATTTTCAGACACAAACTTAACATCTTGTTCTATCTTCTGACCTTACTTCAATTTTCATCTGTTTTAGCTCAATCTGAATTCCCATATGTGCCTGATACTGTGAAGTCAGGTGATATTATTAAACAATTTACTAAGTTCAAGGTAGACGATAAATTCGTAGATGCTGAATGTGGGTATATCATTGTTCCCGAAAATAGAAGTAATCCCAATAGTAACCTTATTAAAGTCGCTTTTGTCAGATTTAAATCCAAGTTGAGGAAATCACTCCCACCAGTCTTTTTTTTAGGTGGAGGTCCTGGTAGCGAATCAATACAATTTGCCCGTCGCAAATTTATATTTTTTAATTTAACTCGCTGGATGGCAGGAGATGTAATCATTTTTGATCAGCGTGGCGTAGGGGAATCGCTTCCAAGTTTAAGCTGTCATGAATATGATTTTCAACATGATAAACCATACAGCCGAGAAGAAATTAATCAACACATTGCTCAAACCACTCTGAAGTGTAGGGAACGGTTGATCAACCAAGGGATAGATTTGACTGGTTATAATACTTTTGAAATTGTTGAAGATATCGAAACCATTCGACTTGGTTTGGGGTATGAGAAGATTAATCTGCTGTCAGTGAGTTATGGTACATTAGTAGCATACAATTATATCAAGAAGCATGAATCAAAAGTTAACAGAGCTATTTTCGATGGTTTTCAAAATCCATCCCAGCCTTACTTTATTCATCCAGAAATCTATCAAAGAAAGCTGGAACAATTAGCCGAACTCTGTGCCAAAAATCAGTACTGCAGTGAACACAAGCTCAATTTCTTGAAAACTATGGAAGTAGTACTCGCAAATTTGGCCGTAAACCCTGTTCAACTTACTATTCCCCATCCGGAGACCGGAGAACCTACTTCTATTGGAATAAGCAAAGCACAAGCACAATATGCAACTTATTTTTCTATGGGATTTCGAGATGGTATTGAAATGATACCAATTGCTTTTTACAAAGCACAGGAAGGAGATTATACAAAATTAGCTCAACTTATTTTGCAATTGCCATCTTTTCCAGCTCATCAAGGAATGGCAGCTTCAGTTGTGTGTTCAGAAGGCTTACCTGAAAAATATGCCCCTATCATGCAAGCTGAAGCTAATGAATCTATCTTAGAAGATATTCCTATGTGGATGGGAGCAGGCGATATTTGCAGTATATGGGGAGTTCCTCCTGTTAATTCATCTTTTCTTAAACCTGTATCATCAAAGGCTCCTGTATTATTTATTAATGGGACTCTTGATCCTATAACACCGATTGAAAATACCTTTGAAATTATTGATAATTTCCCCAATGCGCGGCATCTAATACTTGAAGGAGGGGCTCACTATGATCATTTTGTTGTAACTCTCGCCACAATGAGGTACGGATTAAAGTTTTTGTGTAATCATGAAGTCAATTCAAAAACGGTTAAAGTCAATATTAGATTTAAGACAGACATCCACAGAAAGTAGCAGAAATCTGACAATTATATCATATTATACCGAACTAAAGTTCAATTTCTGGTTTTGGTATGGAAACCATAAGTTAATGGTCAGGAATTCATAGCCTTAAAGCTCGTTTTTTTGGAAACTTTAAAAAATTATTTTTTTAATTTGCAATTCCTTAATATACAGGCATATAAAAAATGAGTTGAAAAAACTACTTTGCCTAACATGCTATAAATTCAAGCGCGCGTAAAGTGGTATTTGAAAACGAAATTCATTAATTTTACTTCGGTGCAGCTTGATAATAAAGTGGGTAATAATGCCCACCAAAATTTATACCCGCCGTTTCAAGCTCCAGACACACCAATTACCGTATTTAGCTAAATACAGTCATTACATCACTATCCACATACCGTTTCAATCAATTTAGCACAAACTAAATACGGATCCATATTGGCTGCCGGACGGCGGTCTTCCAAATATCCCTTACCATCCTGCGCCGTCTGCAAAGGAATTCTTACTGAAGCACCTCTATCACTTACACCATATCTAAATTCGTCAATCTTGCAGGTTTCGTGTAATCCGGTCATTCTCTCTTCATTATGCGCGCCGTAAACAGCAATATGTTCGGTATGTTTTATACTTAATTTTTTACAGGCTTCTTCGATTACTTTCATACCGCCATCTGCCCGCATTGTTTTTGTACTAAAATTTGTGTGTGCGCCGGCGCCATTCCAATCGCCGGAAACCGGTTTGGGATGCAATGTGGCACTTACTTTAAAATCTTCGCCAATGCGATATAATAGCCAACGCGCTAACCATGTTTGATCTGCCGCCTCTAAAGCACCAAGCGGACCAATCTGAAATTCCCATTGCGCCGGCATTACTTCGGCATTAATGCCAGATATATCCAAGCCTGCTTGAATACATGCATCCATATGCGCCTCAACTATTGGTCTGCCGAACACCTCATCGGCGCCTACGCCGCAATAATAACCACCTTGCGGTGCGGGGAAACCATTATCAGGCCAACCGAGAGGTTTAATTCCTTGAAATAATGTGTATTCCTGTTCAATGCCAAACCACGATTCATGCTCGATATATTTTTCAGCAACTTCTCTCAGTTGCGCACGCGTGTTAGTTATATGTACGGTGCCATCGGCGTTAAACACCTCACATAATACAATTATATTATCACCACCGCGAATTGGATCAGGGATAAGTTTAACAGGTTTGAGCATGCAATCGCTTTTATGCCCCGTTGCCTGCATAGTACTGGAACCATCGAATCCCCATATTGGTAGGTCATCAACATTATTTACTTTTCCGTTAAGTATTTTTGTTTTTGAACGCAATTTTTCTGTGGGTTTATGTCCATCCATCCAAATATATTCTGCTTTTACTTTGTTCATAATAATTCCTTAATGAGTCAATTCTTCTAAATCAATATCTGTAGTTTCTTTGAATGTTGATAACACCAACATTGTATGCGTTCTAATCACGCCGGGCCAAGCCTGTATATCACTTAATAATTTTTCGAGTTTGGTAGAATTTTTAACTCGTATCTTCAAAAGGTGGCTACCTTCACCCGTTACCGAGTGACATTCCAAAACAGAATTATTTCTTTCTGCTTCATCAATGATATCTTTATAATGATCCGATGATGCGCTATCAACAGCGATAAAAGCACACAGATCAAAGCCCATTTCTTTGGCATTAAGTTTAGTATTAAATCCAGTAATAAGTTTAGACTCGACTAATTTCTTTACCCGTTCAGCAACAGCCGGTACGGACAATCTAACCTCAGAAGCAATTTCACTGGCGCTCATGCGTGCATTTTGTTGAAGCAAATTTAGTATTTCAATATTAACTTTATCTAACATAATAGATAAATATATTAAGGATATATTGATATATACAAGGTATATTTAATATTATCTTGAGCTATACTTAATAATATTAATTAGTGACGGTTTTATAATTTAATATTAAAACCGGTGCCGTATATCCATCCACCTGTCCCATAAGAATAGCCACCAACTTCAATTGAATATTGTTTATACGTATATGTTATCCCAACTCCGCTACTACTAAATATTTTGCCGACTGAGTTGTTTTCTGTTCTCTGTGTAATATTATTAGAATTTATACCAAAGATCAATCGCAAATTGTAGGGTAATACAAAAATACCGCCAAGCCGCCAAAAGATATTTTCATTATTTAGGCTAAATCCAATATCAACATTTAAATCTAACGGCAAATGAGCTATTCCTTTATTTGCACTTAGAATAACCTTTATAGGTAATTTTTCTTTTTGTCCAGTGTAACGAGTGATGAACATCCCAAAACTTGATAAGCTGACCCCAAGTTGTGTGCTCATTTTTGTATTATTGTATAAAACACCTGTGGAAAAAATTAGCGCTGCTGAATTATAGGATTCTAAACTGCTTATAAATATTCCCCCGGTAGTACCAAAACTAATATTTTTATTATTTCGAGCCCAAGCAGCGCTTAGCCATGTATCACCTGCAGAGTAAGTTCCCTCTTCGACTCCATCTTCATTGGTTGAAATAAAACTACCATAGCTTAAATGTTTTAGCCCAACTCCAATAGTTGAACTACTTAACGGCTTGATAAACATTGCGCTTTGAGCGTTTATCCCTGCCGGATATTTGATTATATTGAATTGGATCTGTTTGGTTAGTGTAGCAATACCGGCTGGATTAATTCGATCACTATCCAAATTTGGTACAGCTCCTGCACCGCCGGCCGTTGCTATAGTGCCAATATGATACCAGCCATCTAATCCATAGAGCGTAGTTTGCGAAAATCCAAAACTAAATATTATCAATAGAAATAAAATGGTTTTAATCATAGCAATGATACTGGGTCAATATCGATATTAATTTTTACACCGCTTCCAATCTTTTTGTCTAACAAATTATTCTGTAAATATTGATGCAATTTACTACCGTTTGGGTCTAGTTCCTTTGATGACTTAAACACAATCTGCATTCTATATTTGCCTCTTAAGCGTTCACGATAACACCAAGCAGGACCTAGAATTTCCAATCCTTTAAATTTCTTTTGAAAACTATTTCTAATTGTATTAGCAGTTTTCTCGACAGTTCTTTTTTTTGTACCTGTAAATTCTGTTTTAGCAAGCCAGTTAAAAGGAGGATAGTTCAATTCCTTTCGTTCTCCAATCATAATATTGTAATATTTTTTTAAATCTAATCTTGCCGCGTAGCGAATAACCGGATTGTCCGCATTATATGTTTGGATTACAACTTCGCCTTGTTTTTTCCTCCTACCGGAACGTCCAGATGCTTGATATATCAATTGAAATGATCTTTCTCCGGAGCGGAAATCAGGCAGAAACAAACCTGTGTCGGCGTTAATAACACCGACTAACGTAACATTGTCAAAATCAAGTCCCTTGGCAATCATTTGCGTACCTAATAATATGTCAATTTTACCATCTTTAAATTTTTTCAAAGTTGTAGTCAGCATTTTACCTGATCTTGTTGTATCCATATCCAAACGCGCAACCATTGCCTCGGAGAATGTATCACAAATGACGTCTTCCACTTTTTGTGTTCCGGTCCCTGACAATACCAGATTACTACTTTTACAATGGCTGCACTGCTGTGGTATTTCAGTTTGTAAATATCCACAAAAATGACATTGTAAGTTTTCGCCTACGCGATGATATGTAAGTGGTATGCTGCAAGTTGGGCAAATAAGCATTTCTCCACAATCTCGGCAACGATAAATAGGAGCATATCCCCGACGGTTTTGCAATAATATTATTTGTTCCTTATTCTTTAATCTCTGTTCAATTTTTTGTTGTAAGGAACTTGAAAATATTTGCCCAATTTTGCCCGTTTCTTCCGGTTCTTTAATCATATCAACTACCGTTACCGTCGGATATTCGGCATTATTAAATCTGTTCGGTAAATAACAATAATCAAGTTTCCCCATTATTTGATTATAATAACTCTCAAGACTTGGCGTAGCGCTAACTAATAAAACTGCCGCTCTTTGAAGCTTGCCGCGCATTAAAGCAACATCTCGTGCATGGTAACGCGGGTCGGGAGCTTCTTGTTTATATGACGTTTCCTGTTCTTCGTCTACAACGATCAAACCTAAATTTAATAAAGGAGCAAATATCGCACTACGGGCGCCAACAACAACTTTATAATTACCGTTACATATATTTGTCCACGTAAATGCTCTTGCCGCTCCTGTCAATTTTGAATGCCACAATCCTACTTTATCTCCGAATACTGCTCGGAAACGTCCTGCGATCTGTGGAGTTAATGCAATTTCCGGTAATAATATGATAATTGACTTACCCTTTTTAAATATTTCCTGTGCAATTTTTATGTATACTTCTGTTTTGCCACTGCCGGTAACACCATGCAATAACATACCGTTATGTTTTTTCTCTTTTATATATTTTTCGATTTTGTTCACCGCAATAGTTTGCGTATCCGAAAAGTGTATTTCTTTATGAATAGGATCAAATTCAAAATTGTTCGCAGTAGGAGTAGATACTTCTTTATACAATTTTGCCAACCCTTTTTTTTCTAAACTTTTACAAACTGTTAACGGACTTGCGACCAACTTATTAAATTTGGTAATCGGAACGGACTTTTTATACTCGCTTAACTTGCTCAAGACATTTGCTTGTGCTGGTGCGCTCTTTGCTAAATTGATGGAAGATACGTTTTGTTGCTCAACTTGTACCATCCATTGTTCCTGTGGTTTATATTTGACAGATAGATTAGCGGGAATTACTGTTGCTGCTTTACCAAGTGGCGTCATATAATATTTGCTTATCCACTGAATTAATTTCCACAAAGACTCATCAATAATCGGTGTTTCATCAATCACTTCAGAAATATTTTTTATTTTACCGGTAAATGACGTTTCTTTTGTTATCCTTACTACAATACCCGGTAAAACCCGTTTTCCTATTGGTGCACGAACCCGCACTCCAACGCTTGCAATTTTAGCAAATTGTTTAGGAATTTTATAAGTAAATACCTGATACTGTGATATAGGAAAGGCAACGTCAACAAACATGATACTTAAAAATAGATTGTTGATACTGCTTGTAGCAATACAATTATTAAATAATTATAACAACAGTTAGTTACCAGTATGTGGGCAATTGGATTAAAGAGTACTGTGTAATTAATTAAATAATAAAATCCCCCTAAAAAAGTGATGCCATTCCAGGGGGATTTATTGGAAGTGGGGTAAAAATTTAAGCTTTAATTACGTACAATTTTATCCCTGGTTGTAAATCCTCTGATATTTTGATTGGTATATCATATACACCTAATGCTTTTATCGGCTCTTCAAGTAAAATCATATGTCGGTCAATATCTATCTCTTTTTCCAACAATGCTTTATGTATATCCTGTGTTGTAACAGAGCCAAACAATTTTTCTTCTTCACCAACTTGCATCTCAATTGTTAATTCCACCTTTGCGAGGGAATCTGCTAATTCTTGATTAGCTTGATTTGCACGTGTTTTTCGTGCATTCGCGACATTTTTCTTCTCTTCAGCTACAGCTAGGTTACGCTTTGAAGCCCTTAAGGCCATGCCCAATGGTGCCAAATAATTCCTGGCATAACCAGGTTTGACTTTTACAATATCACCCGCCGAACCTAATCCTTCGACATCTTTTAATAATATAACATCCATATCTAAGTCCTATTTATTTTCAGCTATTAAGCCGGTTAGCCGTCAACACTAATGTTTGTAAATGGCATTAAGGCAATATTGCGAGATTGTTTGATCGCCCGTACTAACTGGCGATGCATCTTGGCACTTGAACCTGTTACTCTCCGCGGAATTATTTTTCCCTGTTCAGTAACAAATCTTCTCAACAATTTTACGTCTTTATAATCAACAAAGGTGATACCGTTTTCTTTAAAGTAACAATACTTTTTCTTAGTTGTAAATGTCATTATTTGTCTTCCTCTTTCTTTTCATCTTCGATTTCTTTTTCGCCTTCAGATTTTTCTACCTCATCACCATC
>JAUXHY010000019.1 GCA_030621275.1 bacterium
ATGACTGGCTGAATGAAACTATCGATGGGGCTTCTACTACAGAAGATACCGCAAGTACAATGGAAGAAAATGTTACAGAAGTTGTTGATGAAGTTGCAATAATAGAAACTAGTTCAGAACCGGCAGTTACAAAAGTACAGCCGACTGCTATTGTTGAAGCTAATTATACAATACAAGTTGCCGCAGAATCAAACGGAGATACAGCAGCACAACATGTCAATCGTCTAATTAATGCAGGATACGATGCTTATTCACTCGAACACATAACTGAAGATAATAAAACTCTATACCGTATAAGAATCGGAAAATACATGACTCGTGAAGATGCATTGCAAGCAGCCGATAAAATTGCAAATGACCAAGGTTTGCCGACTTGGGTTACACAATATCAAAAATAAATTTTGAGGTAAAATATGGAACCAATAAAATTATATTTTGATGTCAGAGATATTTTTCGGTCTCCACGGTTAGCACTTAGCGGAAAAAAGATTTGGTTATTTTTAAAAGCTAATTTATTTGGCTTCACTGTTTATTGGGTTTTCTCATATATTGCCATCGTATTGGGAAGTATTGATTTTCCTAACGCAGTACACATATATGGTTTATATCCCTGTCTATATTGTGTAGAAAATGTTTCATTAATATCTCAAATAATATACTGGATAGGTATAACAATTTGGATTATCTCAATATTTTTTGCTTGTACTGCAGTTTCAAGGCTTACATACAAGGAACTAAAAGGAGATGATTTTTATTCCGTCGCAGATGCAAGAAATTTTGTTAAAAACCATCGGTATCCGATTATATTAAGTTGGATATCAATTTTACTTATTGCAGGATTTCTTAGTCTCGGAGCAATCTTCTTTGCGCTGATCGGAAAAATACCACATGTCGGTGAAATATTATTTGCATTATTTTACATCATATATTTCTTTGTGTCTGTATTTACCGTATATACATTAGTAGTGTTTATTATTTCATTGATATACAGTCCTGCAATTGTAGCAACAATGGAAGAAGATACAATGGGAACTGTTTTCCAAAGTTATTCCATTACTTGGTCACAACCATGGCGATTAGTACTCTATCACCTTATCCTGCTACCCATTTTAGTTCTTGGAGTTACAATTTTCAAATGGTTCTGGTTTGCAGGATATAAATTGATAAATATAATATTTGGTGCTGAGTGGTTAATGGGTACAAAACTTCATAATATTGTTGGTTGGGCATCCGATTTAGTAAATCCACAATTTGGTTTTTGCAACTTCGTAAAATGCTCTACAACTATTGAGAATTCGGTAAATCAGCATACATTACTATCATTACAAGATGGTGTATTACTATCAAATACAGAATATATTGCAGGCACAATAGTTGCTATAGTTCTTTTTATACTTTTAATGTCAATTGTTTCCTATGGATTGTCAATTTTATCTGTAGGAGAAACTATAATGTTTACAATATTTAAGAAGAAATCTAATGACGAGAATTTATTAGATCGCAGAGATGAGAACGATATTTCTAACAAGGAATCTGATAAAAATATTGATGCTGATACCAAAAAAGAAAAAGACGATTCTGTTGCTTAATTTTATCCGATTTAAACTTGTTTAAACTTTATTAAATCCTTACTTTTGCAGCCAAAATATGAAGCTTTATCGTACTGAATTAGATAAAGGAATTAGCAAAAAGTTATTTGATATTGATACAAATCAATTTCAGTTAGATGAATTAAAATTTTATGAAGATACAATAAATGGAGAATTATCTGCTGAACGAAGTTCAAATGGTTATCATATCAGTGGTATCATAAATATTCCGTTTGAACAAACTTGTGACCGTTGTTTAGTTAAATTTCATAATCTGAAAAATGTTGAATTTAATTTTTGGCTTACTGATGAAAATGAGCTGTTACAAGATGACTCTGATGATGTTTTATATTTCTCCAAAGATGATGATGAAATTGATTTAAAAACATTATTCCGGGAACTAATCTTCTTAGAAAAACAAATGAAAAGTATCTGTAGTAAAGAATGTAAAGGTCTTTGCTCCAATTGTGGCGCAAATCTAAATGAAGGGAATTGCAGGTGTTCCGTTGAAATAAAGGATAGTCCCTGGGAAGTATTAAGAAATTTAAAAGGCACAGCCTAGAATATTTGGAGAAAAAATGGCACTACCAAAAGTTAGACAATCAAAAGCACGCGGTCGCAAACGTCGCACACATTATAAATCACAAAATGTTTCGTATATGACATGTCCACAATGTAGTGAAACAAAGATGCCGCATCATGCATGTCCAAATTGCGGTTATTATAGAGGAAGACCAGTTATTTCTGCTGCTGAGTAACCCTATTTTATGAAATTTGTTTTAGACGCCATGGGTGGCGATGGAGCACCAAAAGCTGCAGTGCACGGTGCTTTAAACGCATTAACTGTAACACCAAATGATGTGCATTTAATACTAATTGGTGACCAAAATGCAATCACCAATGAATTTAATGACAGTATTCCCGATCGTATTTCAATTCATCACACTACCCAAACTGTCGATATGTACGATTCAGGATCTAAGGTAATTAAAACTAAACCTGACTCTTCAATTGTTCAAGGTATTCGATTAGTTAAAAATAGCATGGCCGATGGATTTATCAGTGCCGGACACACAGGTGCAGTTATGACAGCTGCAACACTATTACTTGGTCGTATCCCTAATGTAAAAAGACCAGCTCTTGCTGCATATATTCCTTCGGAAAGCGGCGGTAAAGTGATTTGTGATGTAGGTGCTAATCCGGATGCTAAACCGGAACATTTATTGCAATTTGCTATTATGGCTTCGCATTATTTAGAATTCGTTGAGAAACAGAAGAATCCAAAAATTGGTTTAGTTAACATTGGTGAAGAATCTAACAAAGGAAGTGAACTGTATAAAAAAGCAAACCAATTATTAAAAAACGAGCTCCCAAATTTTTTTGGTAACGTAGAGGGAAGACATCTTCTTGATAGTGAAGCAAATGTATTAATTTGCGATGGATTTGTTGGAAATACAATTCTCAAGTTTGGTGAGGGTTGGATGAATGTATTTTATAATTCTATTAAATCCGGTATAGAAAGTAGCTTACGTTATAAACTTGGTGGACTGCTTATTAAACCCATATTCAATAAGATCAAGAAAAAATATGATTACGAGGAACATGGCGGAACTCCTCTCTTGGGTGTGAACGGAATTGCGATTGTTTGTCATGGTAGCTCCGGTCCAAAATCCTTTTTAAACTCCATATTATTAGCAAAAAAGAGTATTGACAATAAATTAATCGAATATACAAAAACGGAATTAGCCGCTCATCTCGAAGCCTACAAATGAAAACAGCTATAACAGCCACAGCTAAATATCTACCCGAACGAATTTTATCAAATTTTGATTTAGAAAAAATGGTTGATACAAATGACGAGTGGATTAGAACAAGGACCGGAATTGAAACTCGGCACTTAGTTTCAGAAGGTCAGGCTTCAGCGGATATGGCAACCGAAGTTGCAAAAATTCTATTAGAACGCTCTAATACTGATAAAAATGAAATAGACTTAATTATTATTGCAACAGTTACACCCGACACTATTTTTCCATCCACTGCTGCACGTGTACAACACAATTTGGATGCGCAAAAATGTTGGGGATTCGATTTATCAGGTGCATGTACCGGCTTTTTATATGCCTTAGAAACAGGAGCAAAATTTGTTGAATCGGGAAAATATAAAAAAGTTATTGTCATTGGCGTGGACACAATGAGTTCTATTATTGATTATACTGATAGAAATACTTGTGTGTTATTCGGTGACGGTGCAGGCGGTGTATTGCTTGAACCATCAAAAAATAATAACGGTATTATTGATTCAATATTAGGGATTGATGGAGCAGGTGGTGAGTCTCTAATAATGCCGGGCGGTGGTAGTTTGCATCCGGCTTCAGCTGATACTGTGAAGAAAAAAATGCATTATGTATATCAAGACGGTAAAACTGTATTCAAATTTGCAGTTAAAGGAATGGGAGATATTAGCTCCGATATTTTGAAAAAGAATAATTTTACCGGCAATGATGTAAAACTTTTTATTCCTCATCAAGCTAATAAACGAATTATCGATGCCGCCGCAAAGCGCTGCCGAATTCCTGATGATCGTGTTTTAATTAATATTAATAAATATGGCAATACCACAGCTGCTACTATTCCTATTGGAATGGATGAAGCAGCATCTGATGGAACCATCAAAGATGGTGATCTTGTTTTAACAGCATCATTTGGAGCTGGTTTTACATGGGGTTCTATGTTGATTAGGTGGGGTAAATAATTTGAAAACCGCATTTTTATTTCCCGGACAAGCATCCCAAAAAATTGGTATGGGACTAGACTTATATCAAGATACAGAATTAGGTAAAAAATATTTTGATATAACTAATGAAATAATAGAAGTCGACCTTAAAGATATCATATTTAACGGTCCGGATGAAATTTTAAAACAGACACAATTCACACAACCTGCCATATATTTAGTAAGTGTAATCTTAGGGGATTTACTTTTACACAAAAATATAATTCCTATTGCAGCTGCAGGTCATAGTTTGGGAGAGTATTCAGCTTTAGCCATAAGTGGCGCTTTTTCTTTTGAATCTGGATTAAGGCTCGTAAAACTTCGTGCAGAAAGTATGCAAAAAGCCGGAGAAATTACAAATGGTACTATGGCTGCTATTATTGGCTTAGATAAAACTATAATCGAAGAAATTTGCAGACAAAGTAATGAAAAAGAAATTGTTGTACCCGCAAATTTCAACGCACCGGGTCAAATCGTTATTTCCGGTGAAACAGATGCGGTTAAATATGTAATGAATCTTGCTAAAGAAGCCGGCGCGAGGAAAGTTATTGAATTAAACGTGAGCGGCGCATTTCATTCACCATTAATGTCAAATGCAAAAGAAGCATTAACAAATAAGTTAAATTCAATTGAAATATCTGATGCAAATTTTCCAATCTATTCTAATGTTACTGCAAAACCTGTAGTTAAATCTAAGGAAATCCGAGAAAGATTAATTCAACAGTTGGATAATACAGTTCTTTGGCAGGATTCAATTTTGAGTATGATTAAAAACGGTGTTACCAACTTTCTTGAAGTGGGTCCGGGACGAGTTTTGCAAGGATTAACTAAACGAATTGATAGAAATATTAAATCATCAGGCATTGAAACAAATAATGATGTAAATTCTTATACTAATGAATAATTTAGAAAATAAAGTTGCGATCATAACAGGCGCTTCCCGTGGTATTGGTAAAGTTATTGCGGAGCAAATTGCCAAAGCAGGTGCTAAAACAGTTTGCGTTAGTAGATCGCTTTCTGATATAGAGATAGTCGCACAAAATATTAATGAACAGGGCTATACAGCCGTCGCAATCGCTTGCGATATTACTAACGGGAAACAATATCAAGAACTCGTTAAATCTGTTAATGAAAAATTTGGTTCTGTTGATATACTAGTAAATAATGCCGGCGTTACAAAAGACGGTCTAATAATGCGCATGTCTGAAGATGATTGGAACATTGTAATTGACACAAACTTAAAGGGTGCATTTAACGGAACTAAAGCAGTAACAAGACATATGATGAAACAACGTAGCGGTCGTATAATAAATATTTCATCGGTGGTTGGATTAATTGGAAATGCCGGACAAGCTAATTATGCTGCTTCCAAAGCTGGCTTAATTGGTTTAACAAAAGCGACAGCCAAAGAATTAGCATCTCGAAGTATTACCGCAAATTGTATTGCCCCGGGATATATAGAAACCGACATGACTAATCAATTGTCCGAGAAAATAAGAAATGCTTTAATTGAGCAAATTCCGTTGGGTCGTATTGGTCAAGCAACAGATATTGCTGCGATAGTTCGTTTTTTAGCATCGGATGAGGCCGGATACATAACCGGACAAACTTTCACCGTGGACGGTGGAATGGTCATGTCATAAATAAAGAGGTAAAAATGAATACAGCTGATAAAATTAAAGAAGCAATAATTGATAAACTTGGAGTTGAAGAATCTCAGATTACACCGGAAGCATCTTTCATTGATGATCTTGGTGCTGACTCTCTTGATACAGTTGAATTAATAATGGCGTTGGAAGAAGAATTTGATCTGGAAATTCCGGATGAAGATGCTGAAACTTTAACAACAGTTAAAGCAGTAATGGATTATATAGAAGAGAAATTAAAATAATAATAGAGATTTATGTCAAAACCTAAAGTTGTTATAACCGGTTTGGGGGCAGTTGCCCCCAATGGCAATAATGTGGATACATTTTGGTCAGCATTGGTAGCTGGTAAAAGTGGAATTGATACCATTAAAAGTTATGATACAACTGATCATTCTGTCACTATCGCCGGTGAAATAAAGAACTTTAATTATGAAGATCATCTTGAACGAAAAGATGCTCGGAAACTTGACAGATTCACGATTTTAGCACTTGTTGCTGCTAAAGAAGCAATTAACAATGCAAAATTAAATTTAAGTACTTTAGACTCCGATAAAATTGGCGTAATACTAGGTTCAGGAGTTGGCGGAGTTGCAACTTTAATTGAACAACAAAATGTAATACAAGACCGAGGTCCCAAACGGGTATCTCCACATTTTGTCCCAAAAATGATTGCCAATATTGCTGCCGGGCATATCGCAATACGATGGAATTTAAAAGGACCAAATCAAACTATTGTATCTGCTTGTGCTTCCGCTACTGATGCAATTGGTATCGCTCTACGATTAATACAATCCGGTGATGCTGATGCAATAGTCACGGGTGGTTCAGAAGCGAGTGTACTTCCACTGACAATTGCAGGTTTTGCAAATATGCGAGCTTTGTCAACACGTAATAATGATCCTAAAGCTGCAAGCCGACCATTTGATTTGAATCGAGATGGATTCATACTCAGCGAAGGAGCCGGAATCTTAGTAATTGAGACTGAAGAACACGCAAAAGCTCGTAATGCGCCAATTCTGGCTGAATTAGCTGGATATGGAGCATCAGACGATGCCTATCATGTAACTCAACCATCAGAAGGTGGTGTAGGTGGCGCGAAAGCAATACATCGAGCTATCGCAAATGCCGGATTAAGACCAGAAGATATTAGTTATATTAATGCTCATGGTACATCTACTCCCCACAACGATAAAAATGAATCAAAAGCAATCAGAACTGTTTTTGGAAATCATACTGATAAATTAAAAGTAAGCTCCACTAAATCGATGACAGGACATTTACTTGGTGCAAGCGGGGCAGTTGAGGCAATTGCATCTATTAAAGCAATTCAGCAACAAATCGCACCACCAACAATAAATTATCAAACTCCTGATCCTGAATGTGAATTAGATTATATTCCAAATAAGGCACAATCATTTGAGATAAATTCAGTAATGTCTAATTCATTTGGATTTGGCGGTCATAACGGAGTTCTGGTTTTCAAGAAATACACAAATAATACTTAGGTTAAATTATTCCCAAGTTTTTCCAAAAACTTTTTCGTGTTAAACATGATTTTTCGATACTCGAAAAAGTTATTCATTATCGATTCAATGATCTAAATATACTTAATCAAGCATTTACTCATAGATCTCTTAATTCTGAACCAAAAATGAATTACGAACGTTTAGAATTTCTTGGAGATGCAGTACTTGATATTATTATAAGCAAATTGCTTATGGCGGAATTTCCCGCTGGAGATGAAGGATTATTAACAAAGAAAAGAGCAGCTATTGTACAAAGAAGCTTTTTAGCCTACGTGGGTGAATCCTTAAGCTTGTTAAATTACCTCCGTATTGATCAAGGGATTGATATTACACAAAATAAAGTCGCAACTAAGCAAAATGCTAATTTGGTTGAATCAATAATTGGTGCTGTTTACTTAGACGGTGGTTTGGAACCATGCAGAGATTTAGTTTTAAGAGTTGTATGGTCTCATCGACAGGAAGCTTGGAAAACATCAAATTATAAAGGCAGATTGATTGAATATTGTCATTCAAATTCATTCGAGAGTCCTGTATTTCATACTACAAATGTTTCAGGTCCAGATCATGATAAAATCTATGAAATTCACGTCCAAATAGGCGATAGGATTTTTCCAACAGCGATCGAATCAAATAAAAAAGCCGCAGAACAAACAGCGGCTTCTAATGCTATTACAATTCTGAATGGAATTGACCGTTAAGAAATTATTCTATTTCTTCTAAAGCTTTTTTCAATTTATTTATTTTTTCAACAGGAGACGGATCAGTATTATGCAGAATTGCACACCAATAACTTAACCAATCACCATAATTTATTAAATAAAGTAATCGCTCCAAATTATTAGCACCTTCTGCGTTTACTTCATGCTGAATAATATCAATATCATTTAAAAGTGATTTCGTAATCTCCTGACGAGCACGTACTCGCTCATTGTCATTTTCATCCCTTAACCAAATTACTGACAGTTCAGATAACAAATCTGCATTATTACCCCAACCAACGATTTCATTATGGTTCATTTCCGGAATTTCATTGTGATA
Organism: bacterium; assembly: GCA_030621275.1. GTDB lineage: Bacteria > Fidelibacterota > Marinisomatia > Marinisomatales > JAHJCW01 > JAHJCW01. The sequence continues at coordinate 8,576 of JAUXHY010000019.1, forward strand.
AGCAAGCATTTTGGAATTCTCACATAATTGTCCTTTCCATCGTAAAGCGACTACACCGGTTGTATCGGTAATTCCATAAATTATTGGAATCATTCCGTAAATATCTTTTGCCATCTTAAAAATTGGATTTGATGCGTCTCCAATCGAATTAGTATCACGTTTCATCTCTAAAGGACTAATTGAATTTGCAAGATCATCAATAAGAACATTAGATATAAATCCAATTTTATTAAGTAAATACAACATTGGGACAAAAGAGTAAGCCAATGCAGCACGAGGTTGAAGTCCCCCGGGAATTGCAATTAAGTCAAATCCTTTAGATTGAATATTTTCTGACAATTTGCCACCCGTGGATATCCCGCAAATCATTGCTCCTTTATTGAGAGCATCCTCATATGCACTCAATGATTCTTCGGTATTACCGGAGTATGAAGAACAAATTACAAGAGTCTTTTTATTTACCCAATTTGGTAATGAATAATTTCTATTTACATAAAACGGTACAGTTAATTCATTTTGGGTGATTGTCTTTACAACATCTCCGCCAATAGCCGAGCCACCCATTCCCGCAACTACAATATTAGTACAAGCAGAATAATCATTCTGTAAATTAATTTGTTCACCAATAGTTATGGCTTCTTTAATTTGATCTGTGAAATTATAAATAGCTCCAAACATATCTTGGGGATCAATTTTTGATTTATCCATTTTACTTTTTCCTTTTCCAAACGAATTCAGTTAGTTGTTCTAATTGTCCTCTTTTTTCTTTAGGGATAATTAATAAGTTGTTTTGAGCAGATTCAGTATATTTTTTTGCCATATTTTCTGCTGATTCTAAAATACCATTGTCTACGAAATATTCACGTAAATTTTCTAATGCTATCTTAATATCACTATTTATTGCTTCATTCCATTTCTGCTTCCACCCTTTTGCATTGTTTTCACGCGCTAAAACAGTCAAAATAGTTTGCTTTCCAGCAATCAGATCACTCCCTAAACTTTTACCCATTGATTTAGAATCACTAAATATTTCCAATATATCATCTTGAATTTGAAATGCTATTCCCAAATTTAATCCATAAGATCGTAATTCTTCAGTTACGGAATCAGGTTGGTTACCAAGGACACCTCCCAATTCAGCACAAAAACCGATTAGCCAACCTGTTTTCTTTTTTATCATAGTCAAATATTGATCTAATTTAATTCCATAATTATGTTCAAACTCTTTATCATATGCTTGTCCCTCACAAACATATAATGTCGCTTTATTAAAAGCGTGAACTGCTTTTAATGGATTTGTTTTAACCTTTGTAATCAATATTTGACCAATTGCATAAATCCCATCTCCGGCAAGTATGGCTGTGGAATCATCCCATTTTGTATGAACGGTTGCCTTCCCATGACGCAAATGATCATTATCCATTATATCGTCATGTACAAGAGTAAAATTGTGTAATAACTCAACTGCTAATCCGGCATTTAATAGATCATCTTTACTTGCGCCGTAAACAGACCCAACAAGGTTTACAATAATTGGACGAAGGCGTTTTCCTTTACCCTCCATAATATACCTAATAGGGTCGTAAATATATTTTGGCTCAGAATCTAATGGAAAACTTTGAAGTTTTTCATTGATTTCAAAACGGAGTTGTTCGATATGATCTAAAAAATAATCAGTGACCAACTTCTATCTCCAGTTTTCCGATTGTTAATAATTTTGATAATACTAATTCTTTAATTTCTTCCATACGTTCCTGAGTATTAGCTTCAAATCGGCAGACAATTACGGGTTGCGTATTCGATGAACGAACTAATCCCCAACCATCTCCGAATCGTATCCGCACACCATCAATCGTCGAGCAATCGTAATTTGCGATAAAATATTCTTCCGCCTCTTTAGCGACACGAAATTTCTCTTCGTCGGATTCACACGCCATACGCATTTCCGGTGTTGAATAATATTTAGGTAATATTGCTTTCAACTCTGATAACGTTTTATCAGTTCTCGATAATAACTGTATTAAGCGCGCAGCGACATATAACGCATCATCGAAT
>JAUXHY010000178.1 GCA_030621275.1 bacterium
GCTAATAGTATTGGAACTATTGCAGCAATTATTAATGTTAGATAAAAACTCTTCGTGAGTAAAATTGATTGCAGTAGCAAGGCAGGGTCAACAATATCTAATGCCCAAAAACTAATACTATAAAAAGTACCAATTATTCCATGGAATCCTTGTTTATTTAGAAATGGTACTAAAATAATAAACAAAACTGTACATATTTGAACTATTCTTCTAAACAAGTGCAAATGCGTTAAGATATATGATTTATTATTTTTCACAATCTCAGACATTTGCTTTATGACTACTTTCAATTAAAATTGAGACCGGTTCTGTAGGACAAACATTTACACAAATTCCGCACCCGACACAATGCTCTTCGTGAACCACAGGAAATAATTCATCCTTTAAAGTAATCGCAACACGATAAATTGGACAGCGCTCATAACAAGCACGGCAAATAATACCATTATATGCAAAACATAAAGATTCATCAATTACGGCAATACCCATTCGAACATCTTCTATTTTTTCTACAGGATGCAATGCTTCACTTGGACAAACATCTATACATGGAAAATCTTCGCACAAATAACATGGAATATCGCGTGCTGAAATAATCGGTGTACCCATTGCAAGTCCCCAATTGCCATGCGCAGTTATGATTGAATCATGAGGACATACTTCTTCACATTTGCGGCAGCGAATACATTTTTGTAAAAATTGCTCCTCCTCAATCGCCCCGGGCGGACGTAGCGGCTCATTGATTGAAGCTAACTTATTTAACCATTCTTTCAACATTATTTTTGTTCTGCCGGCTCGACCGAATTTTCGTCATTTTCTTCTTCATAGTTCACGTAAGCAGGGTAAATCCCCACCACACCGTCAGTTTTTTCAAGAACAATATCATTAATCTTTTCAAGATCTGCTATTGTTTCCCCCTCAAAAACTGCTATTATATTATTATCTTTATGGATACCATAAGTTGTTACTTTTTCAATTTTTTTTAGCTGTAATAAAATATCCTCTGTTTTTTCAGATACTGTTAAAATTACTACTCCCGCTATCGGCATTTTAATTCCTTTCTTCTAATATTCTGATTGCCGGTTTTTCAGACGGGCAAACGTTTATACAAATTCCACATCCATCACATTCTTCACTATTGATGATCGGATGTCCAAGTTCATCTGAATATATTGCTTTGCCGGTTTTTGGGCAACTATTTATACAAGATGAACAATAATGACCTTGAAATGCAAAACAATTCTCTTCAATTATTTTGATTATTCCTAAGGGCTTGTTGCAATTATTTATTGTCAAAGCACCTGTTTTGCAGGCATCGATACACGGAAAATCTTCGCATAGATAACAAGGCGTAACTTGAGGAATAATCACAGGGTATTCATTTACTATAGAATTAATATTGTGTGATACCATAATAGATTCATTCGGACAATCGGAGATACAATCATAACATTTGTTACACTTCATTAAAAATTCTTGGAGCGAAGCGACTCCGGGTGGTAACAAAAATTGTTGGTATCCTCGATTTGAGACTTCATCTACTTCGTCTTTAAACAAGCGAACGAAATCCTTTATAAATTCCTTTCTTGATACTTGAGCTTGTTTTATTTGCATTATCTATTAATAATATTTCTTAATGATATGGGGACAACAATTGAGTTGTCCCCATATCTTTCAAGGATGAACGATAACCTTGATGAGTTACTACCGTAATTACTAAGCTTTAGTTACTTTAATTGCAGCAACTTTGTATTCGGGCTCTTTTGAACCGGGATCAAATACGTCATTGCATAGTATATTGATCGGCCATTCTCTCCAATGCCATGGAACAAATACTGTTCCGGGCGCCGGGCGATCAATAACTCGAGCTTCAATTTTTAATGAACCTCGTCTGCTTGTTAAAACAACTTGACTTTTATTCTTAATACCCATCGCTTTAGCGTCTTGTGGATGAATTTCTACATAAGCTTTTGGCGCTGCGCGATTCAACTGCGGTGCCGTACCTGTCATAGTTAAGGTATGCCAGTGCTCTACTATTCGTCCTGTGGTAAGTGCAATTGGATATTCAGCATCAGTTGGTTCACCGGGATCGGCATGCGGTCTCATCCAAATTGTAGCTTTACCTTCTTTGGCTTTTGGACCATAGAAATACATGCGACGACCTTTTTTCTTTTCAGCTGGAAGTGCATCATAAATCGGATCACCATCAGTAAACTTTTTATAAGTACCAGGATGATCTACAGTCGGTACCGGCCAAATAAGACCACGTACTTTCTTTAATCTGCTATATGGAGCGCCCATTAAATCCATATCCTTACCTTTAGTTATGCCTCTATACTCATCCCACATTATTTCAGCGGTTTCGTATTTGGCAAACTCTTTTTCAAATCCCATTTTCTTACCGAGATCGCGAAGAATAAAGGCATCCCAACGAGCTTCGCCAAGTGGTTCTATTACCTTTGGCATGTACTGTGAACGTCGTTCTGTACAACCATAAACACCTTCCTTTTCACTCCAGAAAGCAGCGGGGAATACAACATCGGCATAATCCGTTGTCATTGTTGGGAGGAAAGATTCTGCAACAACAACAAATTGTTCTTTCAGTCCTTTCCAGTACTTCTTAGCATTTGGCAATGATTGAGCCGGGCTGGTACACATTATATATATACCCTTTATATCTCCATCAGTTAATGCTGAAAACATTGCAATTGTATGTTTTCCAGGTTTTGGTGGTATTATACCTTTAGGAACACCCCAAACTTTTTCAATCTTATTGCGATGCGCTTCTTTTACCACTAAATGATGTCCGGGAAGTATATGGCATAATCCGCCACCTTCACGTACACCACCGCAAGCGTTGGGTTGTCCGGTCAATGAAAATGCATCACTTCCCGGTACACCAATTTTTCCCGTAATCAAATGCCAGTTTATGACCAAGTTATTCGACCATACACCACGCATACGTTGATTTAAGCCCATACACCACATAGTCATTGCGGTCTTGGATTTTCCAAAAATACGAGCAGCTTTGATTATATCCTGAGCAGGTACACCACTGATCTTTTCTGCTTTTTCAGGTGTATAATCTTCGAGGAACTTTTTGTATTCTGCTAAAGTGTGCTTATTACCTTTATTATCTTTAATAAATGTATGTGCTTTCATGAATGATTCATCAGCATAACCTTCTTTCAACAGAATATATGCTATGGCGCTAAAAACTGCCAAATCAAAACCCGGTTTTGGGAACAAATGTAAATCAGCTACTTGGTCAGTCGGAGTTTTCCGCGGATCAATTATAACTATTTTTACATTCGGGTTCTTTGCTTTATGACGCATAATACGTTCAAAAACGATTGGATGCGCTTCGGCAGTGTTTGAACCAACTAACATGAATAGATCGGATTGTTCAATATCTTCATAAGTTCCGGCTGGTTCATCAGCACCAAGACTGGTTAAATAACCGCCCACAGCGCTTGCCATACACAAACGTGGATTTCCTTCTACATTATTTGTGCCAATACATCCTCTGAACAGTTTATTGGCCATGTAAGTTTCTTCAGTTTCAGCCTGTCCTGATCCATAAAATGCTAAAGCGTCTCCACCATGATTTTTGCGAATCTCATTAAATTTATTTGCAACAAGAGTTAATGCTTCATCCCAACTGGCTTTTACCAATTTTCCATTTTTACGAATCATAGGATGTTGCAATCTCGTTTTTGCATGTACCGCTTTATTTAGGTAAAATGCCTTAACACATAGGTGCCCATTATTAATTGTATTTTGATTGTCACCTTTAATAGATGTGATCTTTCCATCTTTCTCACCAATCATTACACCACAACCAACACCACAATA
>JAUXHY010000067.1 GCA_030621275.1 bacterium
ATTTTGAAGAAATGTACAAAACTCGCGAATTAAATCATTATAAAGAAAATGCGGTAAATTTTGGTCAGTATATGTACTCCAAGAAATTCGTAGCCGATTTTACAGTAGAAATGAATAGATCGGTTAAAAAAGTAATCCAAGAATGGTCAGTATTTGAAGCTAAATAAACTAGTCTTCTATAATGATCCGTTCAAACGATTTAATAGATTTTTGAGTAATATCTCTTTTTTTATATTCTTTAATAATAAAGTAATATAAAAATATCCCAATTGAGTACATTATCGTGGTTAGAAAGAATATCTTATAATATGGGAAATTTAATTCTCGTAAATATTGAAATATTTTTGCACTAATAAACCACGATGCGCTCCATATACTAGAATTAACTGCACTAATTAATTCTTGATTATTTTCACCAACATATTTCATTGTCAATTCGCTTGCTATGGGTGAGGATATGTGCATCAATGGCTGTCTAAAAATATAAGCGACTATTGCAATTAAAAATACACCATTCACTGATGAGTATAATTCAGTAAAAATAAGAATTACTAATAAGATAATCCCAATTGATTGAGTTAAAATTATGGATATGTTATATCCGTATTTTCGCTTAAGAGTCGGAGCTAGCAGCAATGCAATGAAACTCATCACTGAAGCGATGCTTCCTAAAATTCCAAATTGAGCAGAGTCCATATCAAAGACAGAATAAAAGAATAGATTAATGAATGGAATAGTTAAACCAGCACCAATAGCGATAAGTAAAGTTGGGACTAAAGCTTTAATTATTAAGAACCAGTCATAGTCTAATAAAAGAGACGAAAAATTTCGAATAAATTCTGCTGAAGAAGAACGAGGTGTACTTTCTTGAATTTTACTCATTAATAATATTGCTGATAAGCTAATTAAGATAAATAATAAGATAATGTGGTATTCATCCCATGGAAAGGAGATATTAAATAACGTAAATTTTTGCAAGCGTGTTAGTATTCCAATCGAGAGCCCTGTAATTATTATAGCCAAAGACCACATAGAAAAGTTTAATGTGATTGCTTCCGTAAGAACTGATTTTGGCGTTGTCCTCATGATATATGGTAATGCGCATACTTGTAAAAGCATTAATCCCATTCCCCATGATAAAAAGCTGATTTTTATTAATAGAGGATTATTCCATTTAACAGATTCAATCATTAAAAATGCAGCTAATGGTATAATTATCGAAGATGCTATAAAAAATGGTTTTAAAGGTTTTCCTTTGATGAATATTCCAAATGGAAATGCCAATAATAATACTCCTAAAAATCTATAAGACGTAAAGCTACCAATTTGTTCATCGACAAAGCCCATCTTCCTTAAATATATATTTAAGATTAGAATGAAAGATCCATTTACCAAATTTAAAAGGAAAATTCCTCCAATCAACTTTAGAGTTGAATTTGGTAAAGTGCTATATCTGTTTAATAGTGATTTAATGGATTTGTACATTATGAAGATTTGTCGATTGTATTTAAATGGAAAGTTACAGTTGTCAATTCTTTAAAATATGGAAATATTACTCCATCTTAATAAATTAATTTGTTAAGTTTATTAGTTCTTATATTTAATGAAATTGTTTATAAATATTTTATCGGAAACCACATGAAACCATCTCTCAGTTATCAAGATATATCATTAGTTCCAAGGAATTTATCGCAGGTTAATAGTCGGCAGGAAATTGATCTCTCGTTAAACTTAGATTCACATGGTACAACTAATAAATTAAGATTGCCTGTTTTACCTGCCCCAATGGATACAATTTGTAGTGTTGACATGTGTAGGATATTATCTGAAAATGGAATGCTTGGCATGATTCATCGGTTCCAACCGATTGAAAAAAGGAAGGATAATTACACAACTCTGCAAGCTGATGGTTTAGATGTTGTAATCGCCGTCGGGTTAGACGAGAAGGAAATAATTGATGAGTTTTACAGTTTAGGGACTCGTGCATTTATTGTAGATGTAGCAAACGGTTTCAATACCGTAGTTGAACCTACCATTAAACGAATTAGGGATTTGAAAAATACCTATATCATTTGTGGGAATGTTGATTCCGAAGAAGGATTTGAATATCTATCAGACTTGGGGGTTGATGCAATAAGAGTTGGAATTGGGTCTGGTTCAATGTGTACAACTTCAATTATGACGGGAGTAGGACAGGGGATCGTATCTTCAATACAAGAATGCAGAAGTATTAAAGAAAAAATTGGTAGTAACTCATTACTTATTGCTGATGGTGGAATAAGAGCTGTAGGAGATATCGCTAAAGCGTTGACAGTAGGTGCCGACGCTGTTATGGTAGGAAGAGTGTTAGCCGGTACAAAAGAAGCGGAAGGAAATATTTTAAAATATAATGGGAAACTTTATAAGGCATATCGCGGATCGGCTTCATATGCTGTGCAACAGAAAAGGGGTAAGAATCCGTACTATGTAGAAGGTGATGAAACTATTGTAGAATATAAAGGAGGTGTACAGAATATTCTTGATCAAATAGATGCCGGATTGCGTAGTTCGATGAGTTATATGGCAGCAAATAATTTAGAACAATTAAAGAAAAACGGTTCATACGTTGTAAAACACAACATCAGTTGATGTTTTTGATAGTACTAGGTGGACTTTTCTTTTTCCTGAAGTAGTTGTTCTTGCAATTTCTGGACATCTAATTCATATAACTTCTGTTCATTTATATCACTGTTAGTAGCAATAAATTTTAAAGGTTTCTTCTCATCGTCAAATTCAACAATTTTACCTCGAGTATAAATCCAGTTCCAATTATCGTAAGCCGATCTCATTCGATACTCGATTCTAACCATATTGGTTTTACCGGATATATGTTTATCTAACTCATATATCACATGTGAAAGATCAGTAGGATGTATCAATTTTTGCCATGTTTCATAATCTCTTCGAACTTCCTTTTTTTCAAATCCAAGCATTGATTGAACGGTTGGGCTGAAATACATTTCGTTTGTTTGAATATTCCAGTCCCATAAATATTCTTCTTCACCTTTCAGAGATAGTTTCAGTCGATTTTCCGATAATTTCAACTCTTGTTCAAGAGTTTTTTGATCGGTTATATCTCTGATTATACCAACCGTATTCCATGAGTCTTCATTGCGTACATCAGCAATAGATAATTCAGCTGGGAATTGTGTACCATCTTTACGAATTGCAGTTATATGCATAATCTTTATTTGACTATTTATCTCTTTAGTTCTATCAGGATGATAGTTTTCGGTAAACTCAACAACTTTTTCTTTTGGTATTATGACATCAATTAGGTCAGAACCGGTTACTTCCTCTGCAATATATCCAAAAATTCGTTCAGCAGAAGAATTCCAAAATATAATTCTCCCCATATTATTTAGAATAATTACAGCATCAAATGTATTGTCTTTAATAATCTTTAATGCAAGTGATGTTTCTTTAAATTGAGAATCCTTTTTAAAAACTTCCGATTTTAAGTCAATACTTAGTTTACTCATTCGATTTCTTTCTTCGGAGAGTTTTTGTCTTGCATTACGTAAATGAATTGTATAAATGATGGCTATTGCCAGCAATGTAAAAGCAATTATTGTTAAGTCAATTGTTTCAAACCAGCGTTGTTTACTCTCTGAATATTGTGCATTTTGTCCCAAAACAAATGAACTTGTCAAAAATAAGCTGATGATTATTGTTACGATATTTTTACTCATTTTTCTATTAATGTATTTTAACAATCTTATAAAAATAGTAGTTTTCAAGTCCAAATATACTAATAGAATAGCCGGGAACATAAATTCTTTTGATCATTACGAGCAGTAGGAGACATACCATAACAGTGGAAGGTTATACTACTCATTCGCCGCTAATGATCTAGATAGTTCCCGGCATATGTTAAAATATTTTTAGTAAATTTTAATATTCCCTTATTGATTATATCATTAAGAAAATTTTATAATATGTCTCCTTAGATAATAAATACTAATAATAATTTTATTATTCATAAGAAGTTAGAGAGTAGGTATGTACACCACAATAAGGTAAATCCCCATATTTACTTAGGGAATTTCCTTTGTAAATAAATTAGGGTTTAGAACGATATTTTGATAATTAGGATATTTATATTTTAATTGTTCGATTTATTCGCCAATTAATTCTTTAATCTTATTTAGTAAATCTGTGCTTTTGAAAGGTTTTGAAAAAAATCCATCAGCACCTAAATCTTTAACTTGTTTTTTTACTTCGTCACCTGGATAGGCAGTAATAAAAATTATTGGAATCGTTGACGTGTAAACAGATGATTTTAGGTTTTCAAATGCTGCTATTCCACCTCCGGCAGGCATTTTCATGTCTAATATTATCAAATCAGGTTTTACCTCCAATGTTATTTTTACACATTGATAAGGGTCATTTGCAGCAAACGTTTCATAACCATTAGCTTTTAATCTTTGACTTAATAAATGTACAATCTGTGGTTCATCATCAACAACCAATATTTTTTTCCCCATAATGTTCTCTTTTACTATTTATGATTATTTTTAATCAAAAGTGTTTTATATGCCGATTGTAATAAGTCCTTTGCACTATCAGCATCATTCGGATAAATAGAATATCCATATGACATTACAATATCTAACTCTTTGCTGAAATCGGATACAAAATTTGATAGTATGATTTCTAATTTTTCTACAATAGGTGAAATATTCTTTTTAGTTATATCTGAAAAGAGAATTACTTCATTTCTTCCTTTGATAAATGAGAATTCTCCTGGTGCAATTACATCCTGAAATGCTTCCAATATTCTATGAGTTGTTTCCTTTGCTTTTTTTAAACCGAATATTTTTTCAATTTCTTCAAAATTATTCAACCGTATAATTAGTAAAGACAATTTTATATGTTTCTTTGTGGCTATAGCTATACCTTGTTCAATGTTTTCAAACAATATTTCATCAACTGTATAGATTGGGATTGTAAAGTAGAATTGGGAACCTTTATTAAGCTGACTCTCTAACGAAATTCGTCCATTATGTAGCTCAACAATTCCCTTACTAATCGATAATCCTAAACCTGTTCCCTTCTCTGAGGGACTGGTAACTCTACCTACCTGATGAAATCTGTCAAACACGGTTGCTATATCTTTGTGTGCAATACCTCTTCCGGTATCTGATACGGTACACTTCACCGAGTTTTCAGACTTTATTATGGATACTTCAATTTCACCTTTTTCAGTAAACTTGATAGCATTGCCTATCAAATTCATAAATACTTGGATTATTCTATCGCTATCGATATATACTTCGATTTTCTTTACCGAAGTTTTGAATTTTAATTCGATATTTTTATCATCCGCCTTGTTTTTAAAAGAGGATAGTACATTTCTTGCTAATTTTACAATATCAATCATCTCTCTGCAAATGGACACTTTCTGACCTTCTATTTTTGATATATCAAGAAGATTATTAATAATGCGAGTAAGTCTAGCAGTATCTTCCATGCAGGGAATCAGTACTTCTTTCTGTCCATCAGTGGGATTCCCATAAATACCATCCAGTACTTGCGATATTGATTCTTGAATAATAGTTAATGGTGTTCTTAGTTCATGTGATACAGATGAAATAAACTCAGTTTTCATAACATCAATTTGTTTTTCTTCAGTAATATCTCGTGCGATGATGGTAGCTCCGATAACATTGCCATTAGACTTAATAGGAGCAATATTATTTCTATACCAAATAACTTTATCCTCGTTGCTTAATCCAAGATTTTCATAATTAAAACTTCTTCCTGTAGCAAAAACTTTTCCAAGTGAATCTTTTGCTTTATCATGAAATTCCGATGGCATAAGATCATATATTGTTTTTCCAATGACTTCCTCTGGGGTTTGTCCGGCGAATTTATAATTAATATATGTAATTGTCCCATTCTGTTCCACTCTCAGTATGATATCAGGACTATTGTCTACTAATGAGCGGTATTTTTCCTCACTAATTCGCATTTCCTTTTCTGCTAATTGACGCTCTTTCATTTCAATCAATAAATTCTCATAGTTACTAGCATTTTTTATCGCTGTTGATGCATAAGCGGCAAATGTATTTGCAACTATTAAATCATCGTCGGAAAACGGAGAACTGTCTCGGTACAAATTCATTGTACCAATTACTCTATTGTCAATAATAAAAGGAGATATTATTACATGGTCATCATCAGATTCCGGTGTCCCGGGTAAATGAAAACTGCCGGTTTCTATATTAGTATCATTAAATATCATTCCTTCTTTTGCTTTAATGGCTTTTCCTGTTAAACTTTTATTAATATTTAACTTTGTTGACATAACTATTTCATCATAGGGAGGATCATTACTAAGTGCAGGTTTAATAGTGATTCCGTCATCATCTAATAAATATATTGTTATTCCATGAGATTCTAATAAGGATCTTGCTTGCTTGGATATTTCTTCTAACACAATATTAAGTTCGAGTGATTTTGTTAGATGTTGAGCAGTGTCGAGCAATTTTCCACGTAATTCTTCCGCTTTTTTTCTATCGGAGATATCCCGTACAGTAGCCTGTAAAAATGTCTCACCTTTTAAAATTACACGTGTTAATAACACAGTGGCGGGGAAAGTGTTACCATCAAGTCTTTTATGAGTCCATTTAAAATATCCCGATCCTTCTTTCATGGCGGTTTCAATCATTTCCTTAGCTTTTTCGGCAGATTTACGACCATCAGGTTGTTTATCAGGCGATAAATTCCACGGACCAAAGGAAGTAAACTCTTTTAAATCTTTTACCTGAAACATATCCAATATGGTGCTATTCCCGGATGTAAATTTCCAAGTAGGGGGACTGATGGTCATTATTGCATCTTTTAAGTCGGAGGCCAAGCGG
>JAUXHY010000220.1 GCA_030621275.1 bacterium
TAACTTGCAGACCAATATTAACTTTGGCGTGAGCTTTAAGATCTATGGAATTCATGTGTTTATCTGGAGATTGTTGCGATTGCCTGTGAAGCCCAACCTTCACTGGCACCAATTGCGCCTAAATGGTCAACTGTTGTTGCTTTTACTGAAATGTTTTCTATCGGAATTCCTATTGTTTTGGCTAAATTTTCTCGAATTTGTGAAATGTACTTCTTTAGTTTAGGTTTTTGAATGATAACAACACTATCAATGTTATTAATTGTATATCCTTCTGATATAATTCTTTGTATTGATTCAGATAACAAATCTAAACTATTTGCTCCTTTCCATTTATCATCCTCGCTTGGAAAGTAATCACCAAGATCGCCCAAGCTTGCTGCGCCCAATACAGCATCAATTATGGCGTGTGACAGGGCATCTCCATCGGAATGACCAACAGAACCCTTTTCGCTTGGAATGGCAATACCTGCAATGACTAACTCTCTATCTTCAGCTAATTGATGTACATCATAGCCGATCCCGGTTCTAATCATTATTTCTCTCCAATATTAATTCGGCAAGTTTCCAATCGCTTGGTGTTGTAATCTTAAAATTGTCCCGGCTACCTTCTACAACAATAACTGAGTACTCCAACGATTCCAACAATGTTGACTCATCAGTAACTTGGATTTTATTATCTTTTGCATAAAACAATGCTTTCTTTAATTGGCTTTGGTGAAATGCTTGTGGTGTTTGGGCTAACCAAATTGTTTCGCGTGGAATTGTTCTTTTAATATGATTGTTATTTGTATTAATCTCTTTTACCGTGTCATTTGAAGGTATTGCGGCCACAGCCCCATCATTGTTTTCACACGCTGTGATTGTTTTTTGAATTAAATCAACAGAAACAAACGGTCTTGCTGCGTCATGTACGCAAACAATATCGCAGTCAGCTGATAGTCCATCAATTCCAGCCAACACAGAACCTTGCCATAACCTTCCACCTTCAACTACATTTATTCGAGGACTTACTTTAGATGCTTCGTTTGAAATGGTGTTTCGCAAATCTTTTGGAACCGCTAAAACAATTTCATCAATTGAATTACAATCGATAAATTTTTGTAAAGAATATAAATACAATGGTTTTGTTCCTAATTTCTTGAACTGTTTCCTTTCGCCAAACCTTAGACCGGAACCTGCCGCAACAATAATAGCACCAATTTTATATTCTTTGTCCATTCCTAAATAATTAACATCGCGTCACCGTAGCTTAAAAAGCGATAGTCATTTTTCTTTGCTTCCTGATATGCTTTCAATATTAAATCACGACCGGCAAAAGCGCTCACCATCATTAATAAAGTACTCTGTGGTTGATGAAAATTGGTAATTAGTGCATCAATCATTTTAAAATTATACGGTGGATAAATAAATTTGTCTGTCCATCCACGCTTTGGGCTTACTTGGAACCCTGACACAGCTACTGTTTCAATAGCACGTACGGTTGAAGTACCTACTCCGATTACTTTACGGCGTTTCTTGCGCGTTGTATTTATTGCCATTGCTGCCTCTGGAGATACTTCAAAATATTCTGAATCCATCTGATGGCGATTTAAGTCTTCAACTTGCACCGGGCGAAATGTACCCAATCCGATATGTAAAGTGAGTTTCTCCATTTTTACTCCTTTACGCTCTATCTTATCTAATAATCCTTGGGTAAAATGTAATCCTGCCGTAGGGGCTGCTACTGCGCCTCTTCTGTTGGCATAAACGGTTTGATAGCGAATTTTATCTTTTTTCTCAGATTCGCGTTTTATATAAGGAGGCAATGGCGAAATACCAATTCGTTCAATTATCGAATATATATCATCTCCTTCGTGTTCAAATCTGACAACACGTCCACCTGATACTGTATTGTCGATTACATCGCAAAATACATTTGGCGCCAACTCTAACTTATTGCCGATGCGAACCTTGCGTGCAGGGCGAACCATAACTTCCCATAAATCTTCATTTAATTCCCGCAGTAAGAATACTTCAACTTTAGCTTCTGTTCTATCTTTCGTCGCGAATAAACGCGCTGGAAATACCTTTGTATTATTCAACAGTAATAGATCATTTTTCCGCATATAATCGGTTACTTCATGAAATTTTTTATGCTCTATTTCCCCAGTGTCACGATGGAGTACTAATAATTTAGACTGATCGCGACGCGTCGCAGGATATTCTGCGATAAATTTACTTGGCAACGAATAATTAAAGTCCGCCAATTTATATTTTTTCTTTTTTTCAATCATTAAACAATCCTCGTTGTAATAGTTTTTGTTTTTTTCCTAACAATTTAAATGCTTTTTCCTGGGCTATTCGTCCCCTGGATGTACGTTGAATAAATCCTTCTTTTATGAGAAATGGTTCATATACATCTTCGATAGTTGTCGAATCCTCACCGATTGCAACCGCCAATGAACTTATTCCCACCGGCCCACCGTCAAATTTATCAATTAAAGTGGCTAATATGCGGCGGTCCATATCATCTAAACCAGTTTCATCAATTCCAAGAGTTGTAAGTGATTTTTTAGCTATCTCTTTATTTATTTTACCGCCAGCTTTTACCTCCGCATAATCTCTAGTGCGACGCAATATGCGATTCGCAATTCTTGGTGTTCCCCTTGAACGGCGTGCTATTTCCCAAGTACCATCATCGTCAATTTCAATCTCCAAGATTCCTGCAGAGCGTTGCACAATGTGAAATAAATCCTCATCATTGTAGTAGTCAACTCTTAATACAACACCAAAACGATCGCGCAATGGTGATGTTAAATTTCCTAAACGTGTAGTTGCTCCGACAAGTGTGAATGGTTCTAAATTTAATTGAACACTGCGAGCACCTGGGCCCTTATCAATCATAATGTCGATACGGAAATCTTCCATAGCTGAGTACAAATATTCTTCAACAACACTATTTAATCGATGTATTTCATCAATAAAAAACACATCACGGTGTTCTAGGTTTGTAAGCATTCCTGCCAAATCGCCTGCTCGATCCAAAACAGGGCCAGATGATGGACGAATATTTACGCTTAATTCTTTAGCAACAATATTGGCTAAGGTAGTTTTCCCGAGTCCCGGTGGTCCAAATAATAATACATGGTCGAGTGCCCCCTCTCTTTTATTAGCTGCTTCGATATATACCATTAAGCTTTCAACCAATTCTCTTTGCCC
>JAUXHY010000119.1 GCA_030621275.1 bacterium
TACCAACCTTAAATGATAGATTCTTATGGGTTGATGGTAAGGAGCAATTGGATGAATATTATCGATCTCTGAAAACCATTCAAAATTATATAGATAATTCAGAAATTATAATTGATAAAATAGCCAGGACTGAAAGAGTAATTGCAAGTATTGAAGATGGTCTAGATAAAGAAACCGTCAATTCTACAGAATTCAACAGTCAATTTTTATTTAACGATACAAATATTGATGCAATTGATCGCATTATTTTAGGCGGTGGTATTTTTAGGAATTACTTCTTTAATAAAGTTGCATATTTATCTTTAGACAATAATATAGTTCTACCTTATAATACAAGTAACGCATGGTTAAATGGTGCCGAAGTGAATTTTGCGATTCATGGTAAAAATGAAATAATTAGATTAAGTGGAAATTTAACATGGGTAAAGCCAAGCGCTGAGGAAGTATTCCCTAATAAACCAAGTACAACGGGCAGTATCATTTTTGATATTAGAAAAAAATGGTTCAGTTTAAATATAAGCCACATTTTTAATGGACCTCAACATTATTTACATGGTGGCATTGATATTGAGCAATTGGAAGAACAAAAAAACACAAATCTGACAGTAGCAGTTCAAAAAAGGGTTGGACATGTTAATGCCACTTTAAGCTATACTGTAAGAAATATTTTTTCTAATGAAGTAACAATTTTGACGGCGGGCACTCAAACCGGCGATGTCTTTAATTATTATGATGCTAATAGGCAATTGATTAATCTTAAAATTTCCTTATCCAATAGAAAATGATAAATAAACATAAAATATTTATTACATTTATAATTATCATATTTGTTTTGCTGAGCATATCGTGCGAATGGCCATTTAATACCAAGCCCACAGAAAATGATGTTTTTGGATTAACTGTAAATCACAATATCACAAGATTGATGCCAAGTGCAGAAATTAATCTGACTTGGAATGAAATTACCGTTGAACAATTTGCAATGTATAAGATTGAGCGGATGCGCACTAAAGACACATTATGGACATCAATTGTGGAATTGTCAGATGCTTTTCAATTGAGCTACACAGATACTATTTGGGATGATGACAATTTGATTTACAGAGTTGGTATTGTTGATTTTGAGGATAATGTTCTTTGGGCAACGGAGTCAATATCAATTCCAAAAACAACATCGGTAATTGTACCGGAGGAGTTTGAAACGATACAGCCGGCATTTGATAGCGAGTTGATAGACGATGGAGATACAATTATAGTAAACCGCGGCATTTATCAGGAAACTCTTGCAATTGCAGGGAAAGATGTATTAATTAGATCAGTAGGAGGATACAAATCAACTACATTAATACCCACATATACCATTGATCCAGCTAAACAGCAACGTGTTCTGAATATTGCGACCGGGATTGTAGATGGATTTACAATAGAACAAGGCGTACCAAGCTTTGGAGCCGCTGGTGGTGGGGTTGCTATTACACAAACAGGAACAGTACAGAATTGTTACATTACAGCAAATCAGTCTGAGTATGGTGGAGGTGTGTTTCTAACGAATGAAAGTAATTTGTATAATAACATTATTTTTAGTAATGCTGCTGGATCGGGGAGTGGAATTTATATTTCCTCTGCACAGGGGGCGATTGTTAATAATACGCTTTTTAATAATGATATCGTCATAAATGCTAATTGCACAGGATTAGTACTTAGAAATAATATAATTTATAATTCTCTACCGGACATATCTTATACAAATTCTGCTAGCCAAACAGGGATTATAATTGATTTTAATTTATTGGATGAAAATATAAATGTTGGATCAGATTATATTAATAAAGATCCTGAATTTTTAGATCATATAGAGTTTAAATTATCACCAACCTCCCCTTGTATTAATGCCGGGCACGACGGTAATCAGTATCTTGATACTGATGGTTCTCGTAATGATATCGGTGCCTATGGCGGTCCTAAAAGTAGATTATAGACATTAATCTAACTTAGACAAATTAATACAATAGCATTTCACTGTAATTATCTATCAATTATTGCTAATTTATTATGTATATATAATATAACTACCGCAACTTAAATAAATATTAAGTGGAGATAATAATGAAAAACAAACAATTATATCTTCTAATTTTTACAATACTAATTTCAACAGTATTTATAACAGCGCAACAAAGTCCCTGTAAATTTAATAAAAACAATCTATCTAAGCCGTTGGTTCATTCAGCAAATAACTTCGATGGCAATCGTATAGACTGCGACATGGAAAACAACGGAATGTTTGTCAGTCACAACATATCAGGTAGATCGGGGTTATCCTGGCCGAAAGGGAATAATACCCAAACAATATTTTGTTCTGGTGTATGGCTTGGTGGTGTTGTGAATGGAGATACGTTAGTCTCAGCAGGGGAATATGCCGGAGAATATGCAAGTGGTCCTTGGGGAGCCAACCATGATGATCCGTATCATAAGATTTATAAGGTAAATAAAAGTGATTTAGCTGATCCAATAAATAGTCAAGATTTTCAGAATTGGCCGGTGGAATTTGGAGCGCCATATTCTGATAAAAATAATAATGGTACATATGAACCTTTACCAATGGGTCCTGACCATCCTGAATTTATTGGAGACCAAGTAGTGTGGATGGTTATGAATGATGGAGTTGATTCATTACATTCAGTATTTCACACAAATCCGCTTGGCGTGGAAGTTCAAAGGACAATCTTCGGTTTTGACCGCCCCGATGCTTTCGGTGATATGATGTTTGTTAAAGATTTAATAATAAATAAAGGTGGAAATACCATTGAGGATATGTATTTTGGAATTTTTTCAGACCCAGATCTTGGTAATGCAGCTGATGACTTTATTGGCTGTGACACCACTTTAGGTCTTGGGATTTGCTATAATGATGGTAATGATTCAGAATTTTTATCTGGCTCTTTTGATTGTATGTTCTTTGACGATTGTATTACTCCTGCTTTAGGGTATGACTATTTACAAGGACCTGTAGTACCGGCACCGGGTGAAACAGCCAATGCTTTTGGAGAGGAAATTCCTAATTATAAAAATTTAAATGTTACAAGTTTTATCGCATATACTTGAGGACAATCAATTTGGAGTTGTCCTCCAAATAGTGCCCGTGAGGCATTTAATAATTTACAAGGATTAACTAAGGATGGCTTAATGCTTCCGAATGAAGTCAGCGGAGGAAGTAGATTTGCTTTTCCCGGAGATCCAACGTTGAATATAGATGGCAATGATTCGGAACTTGTGGATTCTGATATTTTCAGGTCTGGTGATAGATATTTTCTTATGAGTTCCGGTCCATTTACTATGGCTCCAGGAGACAGCCAAGAAGTTGTATTTGCAATAATGCACGCTGCCGCTGGTGGTTGGGATGATTCATATTTATACTTAAAGGAAGTAGATAAAGTTGCTCAGACCTATTACGACAGTAGATTTGCTACATCCATCCTACCACCTAAGCCAAACGTATCGGCTACGGCGTTAGATGACCAAATAATATTGACTTGGGATAATCCTGCAGATTCATATTTGTCTGAAGATGTGATTGATAGAGATCCTAATACCGGTGAACCTACCGAATATGTATTCGAAGGCTATAATGTATATCAACTGGAATCGGTGTTAGGAGAAGGTGAAGTAAAATGCATTGCTACATTTGATAAAATAAATGGAATAACAAAAATACATGATAACATTTTTGATGAAAAATATGGTGCTTATATAAATGTTGTTACTCAATACGGATCTGATTCGGGCATAAATTACGAGCTTCAAATCACTGTAGATGCTCTCAGAAATAATGTGCCATTACTAGTAAATAGAGAATATTATTTTGCTGTTACGGCTTATGGATATAATCCATATGGTATTCCAAAAACTTTAGAAAGCGAAAAAGAGATTATAGTTATACGTCCTCAAGTACCTAATACTTGGTCCGCTAATAGCGATTCCGTTCAGTATGGATATTCTTTTGAAGCTGAGCATTCAAAAGGCACAGGTGATGGTTCAGTATCTGCCACGGTTATTGACGCCACTCAAGTTACGGGTGATGAATATAAGATTACATTTAATGATGAATTACTTGTTGGAACAGAAACGTTGGATATTACAAACTGGAACCTTACGAATACAACAACCGGCGAGATCGTATTAAGCAATCAGCCATTGCTTAATAATATAAATCTTTTAACAGGAGATACGTTAGGTTATGGTGCAAATCTTGTAGTTGATGGACTCCGAGTAAATGTATATGGTCCCAAACCTGATATCAAGTATGTTGCTGTGGTGGCAAATGCTAATGGACCAATTGATCCTCCGGTTGATGGTTTGCCATATTGGCGTTATCCGGATTGGTTAGTTGCAGGCGGCGAATATTCTGGGCAGCAGAGTATTACGAATGATTTAGGTACAGTTTGGCTATTGAATACACATCCAAATTATGGTCCGGGTGGTGTTGAAACATTTTATAATTCAGTGGTTGTGTTTTCAGGTGGACTTAATTCACCGAATCAAGGGATGGCAGCAATTGTTCCATCTGATTTTGAATTAAGATTCACTGAAACCGGTGGTTTAGTTTATGATAACTGGGATGGGAATGGTAATATACCTGTACCATTTGAATGGTGGAATATTGGTGTCGGTACCCCTGACGATACAAGTGATGATTATAGATTAATTCCATGGTTACTTGACGACGATGGAAATGGTGTATGGGGATTAGTACCAGATGATCATGAAACCTCAGGTGGCGAAAACGATCCTTACACAGACCGTGTTTATGTACATGCACCGGTGAATAATACACCAGGCACAACTGGCTATGATGACTTCTTTGCCAATGCAGCTGCTGATGGCAGCAATGTTAATGAATGGTATGGAGCTCCCGGCGAGAATGATCCTGGCGGACCAATGGATACCTGGAGTGTCTTTTCTAGACTAGTATTAATGAATTGGAATGGTGGAGATGCTTTTGATGCTACTTTCCCGGCAAATATAAATGCCCTGGAACCTGAAACAGGAACAGTGTTTAGAATCGTCACTACCAAACCTAATTCTTCAAGGGATGAGTTCACATTTTCGACAGCTTCATTAGTTGGTAATATGATTGAATATAGTCCTGAGAATATAAATGTATGGCCAAATCCATACTTTGGGTATAATCCTGAAGAAAAGAGCGCTGATGACAGACAAATTCATTTTACGCATTTACCTGAAGAAGGAAAATGTGTTTTGCGAGT
>JAUXHY010000238.1 GCA_030621275.1 bacterium
AATGGTAGAACACCAGCTTCCCAAGCTGGATACATGAGTTCGATTCTCATCACCCGCTCAATTAATAAATAACATTCACACCGCGATCTTGTAATTGTGGTATATACGTATTTATTGAAATTTCACTTAATGGATTGTCATAAAGGAGTACATATTCATTTTGACCGATTCCCCAATTAATTACTAACGGTAGGATATCAGATATATAATTATTATCTAGTTGTAGTTCCCATAATTCATATAGTTCTGAGAGAGAAGTTATATCAGTAATATTATTATCACTAAGAATCAATTTACCAAGTTTATTCAGATTGGCGAGCGGGTAAATATTGCTAAGACTGCAATTTTTTGCTATTAGGTTTTTTAAGCTAGTGATATTTGCGATTGGATCTAGATTTATTATAGGTGTATTTGTTAAATATAAAGTTTGAAGATTGGCGATATCTTTTATATGATCAAAGTCAAATTGATACAAATCCATCAAGTTGAGGATTAATAAACTATCAAGATTTTCAATCGGTTCAAAATTCTCGATTGGATTATTACTGATGGAAAGATATTTTAAAATTGTAAAATTTGAAAAATATGTTATGTCCTGAATTATATTATTGCTAATTGCAAGCTCAGTTAATTTTGAAAAATATCTTATTGGTTCAATATCAGCAATTTTATTATCATCCAATTTTAAACTTTCGATTCCCCGTAAATAGAATATTGGTACAATATCTGAAATCTGATTTTCTCCAATATCGAGTGTATCTAAATACTTGCAAAATTCAATTCCATAAATATTAGAGATATTCATATTGCGAGCATAAATGTTTGTAAGTAGTTCTAGATCAGTATTAAGTACTGGTCCCGTAGGTTTATTGACATGTTCACGAATTACTGTCTCAAAATTATTATCCATGAAATTAATTTCACTCGGAGTAGAGAGTTCAAGATCAGTGTAAATACTTACTCCTCTGATCTGTAATTGCGGTTTATATGTTAAAATTGACTCGTCACTTAGAGGATTACCGTGCAAAAAAATAATATCTTTCCCGATACCTATTCCTATATTATCAACGAGAGGTTTTATGTCCACAATCTGATTCAAGTTCAGACCCAGATAATCAATTAATACTAATTCACTAAGAGGACTCAAATCACTGATATTATTCTCTGGTACTCTTAAAGTATGCAGCCCTGAACAATATTCGATTCCAGTTAGATCGCTGATATTTCTATTGGCTCCATCCAATTCTTGTATTGTCCACATATCTTGATTTGTAATATCTTCGGTAGGTATTTCGAGTTCCTCGCGAATTAAAGCTTCGAAATTTGGATCTGTAAAATTAACAATAATTAGTTTTGGATCTTCCTCAGCCGGATTAAGACTACATGACATTATTAATCCGGTAATAAAGGAAATCGCTGTTGTGGAAACTATCTGACTAATTCTCATAAATCTATAAATAATTCAATAAAATAATAATATCAAGTTGAGTAAAGTTACAAGGTGGAATGCATAAATAACATATCTATTTATAACATAAATATATTAAGTAAATTAACAGATAGAATTGAATAAATAATGAATACAAAACTTCCATTAATAGCAATAATTGGTCGCCCGAACGTGGGGAAATCGACATTTTTCAATCGGATGATCAAAGCCCGCAAAGCTATTGTAGATGCTCAAGAAAGCATAACTCGTGATCGTATATATGGTAAGATGGATTGGGAAGGACATGAAATCAGTATTGTTGATACAGGCGGTTTTATACCGGATGATGCTGATATTTTCAACGCTCCTATTAGAAATCAAATTAAGCAAGCCGTAGAAGATGCAGATCTAATTTTATTTATTGTTGATGGTCGTGAAGATGCGACTTCAAGTGATAGAGAACTTGCGCAAATAATCCATGATACAGGTAAAAAATGTATTCTTGTTTTTAATAAATGTGACTATAAAGAATTAGAAGAAAATGTTTATCAATGGTATGAGTTAGGAATTGAGACAATTGTTCCCATTTCCGCATTATCCGGGCGTTCAACCGGTGATTTGTTAGAAATTGTAATCGAAAAATTAGATCTAACGAATCCTATTGTACGGGAAGAGGATGAGAATAATATGCGAATTGCAATTGTTGGGATGCCAAACGTAGGTAAATCGTCTTTGACGAATGCTTTACTTCAAAAGGAACAAACCATTGTAACTCCAATTGCCGGAACAACCCGCGATTCGATTGATTCACATTTGGTTTGGTATGGAAAAAATATCACAATTGTTGATACTGCCGGTATGCGCAAGTTAGCCAAGGTTGCTGAATCTATTGAATACTATAGCACTCTAAGAGCGCGCCAAGCGACTGAATCGGCTCATGTAGTTCTTGTGTTAATTGATGCCGAAAAGGGATTCTGCCGTCAAGATAAGACAATTATTGATTATGTAATCCAGATGGGTAAAGGGTTGGTAATAATTGTAAATAAGTGGGATTTAATTGAGAAAAATTCAAGTACAATGTCAGAGTATAAACGTGAGATTGCCGGAAGTTTTAAAAGTTTGAGTCATTATCCGTTAATGTTCATTTCGGCGCTTACTCGCCAACGAGTATCAAGTGTATTAGATATAGCTTGGAATGCTTATGAAGCCCGTAGAAAGCGAATCAATACTAAATTATTGAATGAATGGCTTGTAAAAACATATGTGGCGCACCCAGCACCGGCAGCTCAAGGCAAACAAATAAAACTAAAATTTATTACGCAAGTTCACGCAGAACCGCCTGTTTTTGCAATATTTTGTAATTATCCAAAATTGATTTCAACATCTTATAGACGATATCTTGAAAATGAACTATATAATAAATTCAATTTTTCCGGTGTTCCAGTAAAATTGTCATTTCGTAATAGTTGAATTATATTCTTAATAACTCAAGTTCGGCAACATATAAGGAAAAACGTTCAGAGTTTATTGGTTATTCTAAACCGATTAAGAATGTATACGATATTAATAGTTTTGTAAAAATATTGAAATCAAAACA
>JAUXHY010000216.1 GCA_030621275.1 bacterium
TTTTCTGTTCCTGCCACTTTATCAACTTAGGAGTCGGAGCAGATGTACCAAATTTTTTAACACACAATTCAAACCGACCGCTCTTATCAACTTCTTCAAATCCATTCTTTAAAAATAATAATTTATTCGTAATCCACGCTCCTTTACTGGTCATAACGGCAACGCCGATTTTACCCATCGCTTTAGCATCTTTTTCACACTCTTGTACCAATAGCGAGCCATAACCAAGATTTTTATTTTTATTGGGATAGATAAACATACAATGAATGAACATATATCCGGGTGCATCCACCGGACGCCATGCGAATTCTGCTGGAACATATTCGATAAAACCGATTTTTTCGCCTTTTTCATTTTGGGCGATTTTCATTCTTAACCCCTGTTTATATGTTTCGGAATACCATTCAGCTTTTTGCTTAAACCCTGCTGCTTTTTGGTCTTTTATGCAAAACATCCCATGTTCGTTTACATTAGACGGGGTTACATCGATTATTTGAAGATTTCCCATTATTCAACTCCTATACTTTTCAATATTACTAAGATTTTACTTGCTTTCCATTGACAAAACCATTAAAATACTTACGAGAAACTTACGAGTTTATTATGAAAAAGCCAATATCATACAAACAACAACGTTTTTTAGACTTTATTCAACATTACACACTAGCGAATGGTCAGGCTCCTTCCTACGAAGAAATTATGAACAAATTAGGGTTTTCTTCGTTGGGAACGGTGCATTGGTATGTAAAAACTTTATCCGATGATGGATACATACATCGCGCCCGCGGTCCCAATGGCAAAAGAGCACTTATTCTTTCTGAAGAGCACGCCGTACCAACAGTTCTACCGCTTTTAGGAATGATCGCTGCCGGTGAACCGATTGAAGCCCTGGAAAATGCTGAACCAATTAATGTGCCGGCACCCTTTGTGCGTCCCGACAATTTTGTATTAAAAGTTAAAGGACAATCTATGCAGGATGATAATATCGAAGATGGCGATTACGTAATTGTACGGAAGACACCACAAGCTGAGTCCGGGCAAATGGTGGTGGCCATTATCAATGGCGAAGCTACATTGAAACGTTATTATCCTAAGGCGCAAGGCGTGGAACTCCACCCGCGCAATCCTGACTTTCCTATTATTAAGATTCAAGATACTGACAATTTTCAAATCAATGGCATTGTTCTCTATTCTTTTAGGGAATATTAAAATTAGGGATTAGGGATCAGGGAACAGTTAAAACAAATGAGCATTTAGCAAAGTTTGATTTAACTAATAACTTTATTACAAGGAATTAATCTAATATGGTAAAAAATTATAGAGACTTACTGGTTTGGCAAAAATCCATGTTACTTGTTACAGAAGTATATAAACTAGTAGAAAGTCTTCCATCCGATGAAAAATATGGATTACAAAATCAAATTAAACGATCTGCTGTATCAATTCCATCTAATATCGCAGAAGGACACAGCCGTTGGTATAAAAAAGAGTTTTTACATCATCTATCAATTAGTTACGGATCACTTGCTGAACTGGAAACACAACTGCTAATTACTGAAAAATTACGGTTTATTAAGCACGATAAAGTCCAATCAATTCTTGAAAAAACGACTGAAATTGGAAAAATGATAAACGGCCTTAGAAAAAAACTAAAAGCTACTAATCCCTGATCCCTATTCCCTGTACCCTGTTATTATGTGTGGACGTAAAACACTAACGAAAGATATGCAGTCAATTATCGAAGAGCTTGCCATTGAGGAATGGGAAAATCCTGATAATTATTTACCAAAATACAATATCGCCCCTACTCAAAATTCTCCGATATTAATTGATAATGGCAAACGAATTGTAAAATTAATGCGTTGGGGACTAATACCATCGTGGGCTAAAGATGAAAAGTTTGGCGCTAAGATGATTAACGCACGAATTGAAACGCTAACAGAAAAATCATCATATAAAAATCTTCTACCAAGAAACAGATGTATTGTCATTACCGATGGGTACTATGAATGGAAACAATATGGTAACAGAAAAATTCCATATTATTTTAAAAATCCTGATAACAAACTACTTCCAATGGCTGGTTTATATGACGAGTGGAAACATCCCAATGGATACTTAATACCATCGTATACTATTATCACCAAAGAATCACAGAAAGAACTTTCCATAATTCACCCCAGGATGCCAGTTATTTTACCCCAAGAACATTTAGACAAATGGTTAAAGACAGAAAAATTCTCTGTATCGGAAGCCTCGGAATTAGCAAAAAATACTAACCAAATTTTAAAAAAATACCCTGTATCGTCTTTGGTTAACTTAGTCAAAAACAATTCTCCTGAATGTATTCTACCTCTAAGTAAAGCGTCTGACCTTTAATATTTAATTAAATTTGTCTCATATTTTTCTAACATAAAAATTTGAATTAATCCTTGCGCTATACATCGCATTTTGCGAATTTTTAGAGATAATTCCAGGCATTAAACAAACAATTAAACATAAATTGAAATCTGGATATAATACTTACTCTTACTGGCGGGGTTTTCCCCCGCAATTGTTATATAATAATAAACCCCAAGGAGTTACTATGAACCGTATTGTTAAAATACTTATGGTCTTGGTGCTACCATTTGCGCTTTTCGCGCAGAATACAATTACCGGTACAGTTACCGATGCCTCAGGCAACGGACTAGCCGGTGCTAATGTAGTGGTAGGCGGGACCACAATGGGTGCTGCTGCTGATGTAGATGGGTATTTTGCTATTGAGAATGTTCCCGATGGCACATATACTTTAACTGCTTCAGTGATCGGTTATGAGAATGGTAATGCTACAATTACCCTTCCTGGTGCAGGAAGCGTAGACTTTGCACTCACAGCCTCAGCCCTTGAATTGAGTGCATTGGAAGTTTTTGCATCTCGTGCTACTCGCAACACACCCGTTGCTTATTCAAATATTGAAAAAGAAGATGTAGAATTACGTCTTGGCTCACAAGATCTTCCAATGATCTTGAATATTACACCAAGTGTATATGCTACAATGCAAGGTGGTGGTGCTGGTGATGCACGTATTAATGTACGTGGATTCAACCAACGCAATGTTGCCATTATGATCAACGGTGTTCCTGTCAATGACATGGAAAACGGTTGGGTATATTGGTCAAACTGGGATGGTATTGCGGATGCAACATCATCAATCCAGATGCAGCGCGGATTAAGTGCTGTTAACTTAGC